>DIDE01000109.1 GCA_002417975.1 Eggerthellaceae bacterium UBA5808 | reverse complement strand
GGCAAGACAAGAGCAAGGGCACATCGGCGGAGGTTGTTTCTGACGATAAGAATCCTGTTCCATCGTTTTCATTTGATGATCTTGTTGGATTCGATCGTGCTATTGAAGAGGCGCATCGTCATGGTGTTGGTTTGTCTGATGATTCCTCCTATAACGAATTTGTAACGATGCTTGCTCAGCGTCATGGTATTAGTCATGTTCCTTCACGCGATACGATTCTATTTCGTAGTCTTGCGCGCGAAGATGCTGACCAATTTATGGCTGCCGTTGTTGAGGAAATAGGGTTGCCGACGGTTCGAATGAACATTGAAGAAAACATTCAAGGAATGCCTGCGCTCTGCGTTTCGACATCGCCTGATTATAAGAATCGCTTGCATATTGAGCGCGGTGGCATTGTTGGTCCAAGTATGCTAATGCTTGAAGACATTGACCTTTGGGGGACACCACTTCCTGATGGTGTAATGGATCCTAGTATGTTCAACCAGTTGTCTCGTGGCGCGCGTGAGGCGATTTCGATTATCCGGTCGGCTATAGATAATCCTGATGTTATGGTTGTGGCATCAAGCTCAAACGATTACGATGTTGATTCATTTTTCTATGGACTACTTGAACCGTTGCATATGGTTGAGATAGCCGTTCCAGATGCAAAGGAACGTCTTGACGTTTGGCATCATGCTGCTCAAATGTATCCTTCGTTGCGCTCATTAAATATGGCGGGTATTGTTCGTGTGTCAGCGAATATGTCGCGTGTAGATATTTATAACGCAGCTCGAGAGGCAGTTGAAGATGCTTATCGTCAGAGTCTTGATGAGCACACGTTTGTTCCGGTGACTCAGGATAATCTATACGATAAAATTGGATCCTATCAGCCTCTTGAGTCATCTGAATATCATGAGATCGAAGAAGCGGCTGTCGAAAGTTTACGCCATGATCTTGAGCGTGATGAATCGCATCACACTGATTCTGACGATGACTCTAAAGAAGGTGCGCAATAACATGGAGATGACACGTCGTTGCGATTATGCATGTCGCATTCTACGGTCGGCTTATAACCATGGAGACTCATATGTCTCTATAAGTGAAGTTGCCGAAGAAGAAGATATTCCCTACGCGTTTGCTCGTACGATCCAGCATGATCTTGCTCTTGCTGGATACCTTAAGACAATTCGTGGCGCTCATGGCGGCTTGCATCTTGCTATTGACCCCGCAGATGTTACGCTTTTTAAGCTTATGGTTGATCTTAAGGGTTCGATTACCGTTTCTCCTTGTGCTGCTAATCCAGATTTATGCGCGAAAAGTGGAACGTGTGCATTTAACAAGGTATGGATTGCCGCTGATCGTGTCCTTAAAACGTTTTTCGAAAGCATAACCTTACAGGATGCATTTGATAGCGCTCATATAACTGATGTTCTGGTTCCTGTGAGTGATAAGGCAGAAGCTGAGATTAAGCAGACAGTTGCAAAGATTCATTCGTAGGAACTTGTTTGTTTCAGACGTGTCTTGGTGGCTATAGAATCCTATAAATATCGACACTTGTATTAACATGTGTCCTCAATCGCATTGCGCTGACAGTACTTCAATGAGGGTGTGAAATAGTGTCCAAATCAGACTATCGCCTTGAGCAATTTAAAACGCATGTATGGGACGAAGGCAAGCTTCATGTTCGAGAATTACCGTGGCGCAATCTCGACGATCCGTATGCCGTATATGTGTCCGAGGTTATGTTGCAACAAACTCAGGTCTCACGAGTGCTTAACCGTTGGGACTCTTTTATGCGTCTCTTTCCTACGATAGATGCTCTCTCGAGTGCTTCGACGAGCGATCTTTTAACGCAGTGGCAAGGGATGGGTTACAATCGGCGCGCACTTGCCATGAAACATACGGCTGATATTTGTTCGGCTCACTATGGCGGTACATTGCCTAATGACTATGATGCGTTGCTTGCTCTTCCAGGTATAGGTCCTTCAACTGCTGCAGGAATTAGAGCATTTGCCTTTAATGAGCCTGGTATCTATCTTGAAACAAATGTGCGGACGGTTTTTCTTCATGAATTGTTTCCTGACGAGACAGAACCAGTTTCGGATACGCGTTTGAGACCACTTGTTGAACAGACATGCAGTCAAACTCAGCCGCGCGCGTGGTATTACGCGTTACTTGATTTTGGCGCATATCTTAAAAAGTCTGTTCCTAATCCGAGTCGCCGTTCGGTGCAGTACCATAAACAATCCCGCTTTGAGGGGTCACGTAGACAGAAACGCGCCGAACTTGTTCGTATTATTTTGTCTGCGGAGCGTATGAACAGTAACGATGTACTCGATGAGCTCAATGTGATTGAACAACATGCAGGTCGTTCATCGGTTGACCCCGTTCTATTTGATGCGATTGTCTCTGATCTAATTCAAGAAGGTTTTTTGGTCCGGCAGGGTTCGATGATCGAAATTATTCCGTCGGTGTAGTAGGTGCGTCTTCTTGTATGCGCATCCGTCCGAATGTTGGATAACTTCCAAGGACTTTTACGTCGCGTAATTTGAGACGAAGACAGTCAAGTGCTGTTTTTACCCGTTCGTTCTCGATTGTTCCTGCAAGATCAACAAAGAACAAGTAGTCACCTAACGCTTTTTTGGTTGGGCGTGATTGAATCTTAGTTAGATTAATACCTGCATAGGCAAATTCAGCAAGAATCATCAGTAATGCTCCTGGATGATCGTTGCGTAGGAACAACGCAAGAGATGTACGATCATCTGCTTCGTTAAAGGGTGATTGTGCCTCGGGTTTTCCTATAAGAACAAATGAGGTCTCGTTACCTACGTGATCCTCGATATGCTTTTGCACAATTGACGCCTGATAATGGTGCGCTGCAAATGCGCTTGCGATTGCGGCGCAATGTGGATCGTGCAATGTTCGCTGAACGCCCGCTGCAGTAGATGTTGTTGTTTCAACAGCGCATCCGTTCATTGTTGAGTCGATAAAGTGTCGGCATTGTCCAAGTGCTTGAGGATGAGAAACGATGGTATCTATAGCGTCTATGCTGACTCCTGGTTGTGTGATGAGGCAGTGACGTATACCGATTATCTCTTCTCCGTAGATTTTTGCATTGCTCGTGAATGCGAAATCATCGAGCGTTGATGTGACAGGTCCTTCGAGTGAGTTTTCGATGGGCACGGTTCCCCACGTATACGCCCCACTGTCGATAGATTCGAATACATCCGCAATGGTGGTTTTTGGGACAAGAAGTGGGGCAGGCGATGATGGCGATTGCGCCATCATTCGATGGGCAAAGCGTTGTGCTGCTTCATGCGAGTAGGTACCTTCTGGTCCAAGATAACATATTGAGCATTGTTTCATTGTGTTGTGCCTTACACGTCGACGGTTTTGTGACTTTATAGCATTAGGATGCTTAAACGTAGCTCTTATTGTGCCGGCTTTGAAACCTTTGCAACGTTATAGTAGCTACCGATATAACAAAAGTGGTTCTCATTGTATCGGATTCAAAACATTGCTGCTATCTGATTAGCAGATGGGCCATTTCGTTTAAATTGGTGAGTGTTTATCTAAATGTTATAAAAATAGTAAAAAAAATGAATATGCTGCATAAAATGATGCGAATGAAGACTATACTTATCTATATTGATTGAGTGAAACGAGAGGAGTTCCAATGAAATTGCAGGGGAGTCAGACCGAACAGAATCTTCAGACCGCATTTGCTGGTGAATCTCAGGCCCATACGAAGTATGCCTATTATGCAAGTCAGGCGAAAAAGGATGGATACGCTCAGATCCAAAGTATTTTTTTAGAGACGTCGCAGAATGAAAAAGAGCATGCTAAGTTGTGGTTTAAGGCGTTGCATGATGGTGCCATTCCAACGACACTCGATAACCTTGCTGATGCTGCCGATGGTGAGCACGGTGAATGGACTCAGATGTACAAGGAATTTTCTGAAACGGCTCGCAAAGAGGGATTTGCGGATCTTGCAGAGTTGTTCGACGGTGTTGCAGGTGTAGAAAAACTGCATGAGGAGCGCTATCGCAAGCTCATTGAGCGCATCAATGCTGGTGAGGTATTTAAGCGCGGAGATGTCGTTGCATGGAAATGTCGTAACTGTGGCCATATTCATATTGGTAAAGATGCGCCTGAAGTATGCCCTGTATGCGGTCATCCGCGTGAGTACTTTGAGGTACGTGCCGAAAATTACTAAGGCATTCATGAGATCCTGATTTATCGTTTGAATAGCAATGCCATACTTCTGGAAAAGGAGTATGGCATTGCTTGTTTTATAGGGTGCATATTGGCTCGTTACTCTGTCTAATAGTCTTATGGTATGTCAAAAATAAATATATATTAAAAAGACTTATTTTGATAATGAATCGGTTCTATACATCACTGAGAATAGAAATTCGTTGTGTTGCATAAATTGCGTTATCGCTGTTCACTACCGTACGATTATGATTAGCATATACGCCATGGTATGAATGGTAAAAAACTTGCACAATCCGTTACTAAGATCATCGCGCAATGTCCGCTGATAGCGCTATAATAAGCGTCAGTTAGTACGTTGGTGCTCACACTTATGAACCGTCATTCGGGGGATCTATCAATTTGCTGCAGACATGCGTTGTTATTTCGGGGAGCTATGCACATCATGTGCAGGGGCATGTCTATCGTTGCGCTTTGAACGATGCATTTCGATATTCATCCGTTGGTGTCCAAAGGTAATTTGCGCCAACAGGTAATCGAGGCACCCAAGGAGGTGTGCACATGGAAAAAGAGGCCAAAACAACGGAGTTTATGGATACTCTCGACGCACGTGGTATTTCGCGTCGTAGTTTCATGAAACTTTGTGGAGCAGTGGTAGCGGCAGCCGGGGTATCCCAGCTAACCGTTCCTCAGGTTGCTCAGGCTCTCGAAGAATCTGTGATTGGCGCCAAGGAAGGATCTCTCTATCCTGTTATATGGATTGAGGGAGCATCTTGCACCGGTTGCACCGAGTCTTTTGCTCAATCGGCAGATCCGGATCCCGCAAGTGTCATCTTGGAATTGATTTCTCTCAATTATTCCGAGACGTTATCTGCGGCAGCCGGGTATTCGATGGAAAAGGCGAAATCGCAGACGATCGAGGCCGGCCATTACATTCTCGTGTACGAAGGAGCTGTACTCGAAGGATGGCAAGGTCAGGCATTGCGCGTTGCGAATAAACCTGGCATCGAGCATTTGGTCGAAGCGGCCAAATCAGCGAATTATGTTGTTGCACTTGGTTCTTGTGCAGTCAACGGTGGCTGGATGGGCGCTCGCCCTAACAGCGCTGGTGCAACAGGAGTTCAGAGCTATCTCAAGAAGGCTGGAATTTCGACGCCTGTCGTCAATATTCCTGGTTGTCCTGCGAACCCTGAATGGCTCGTTGCTCTGCTCGTCGACATCGTTTTGATGAAGACGGTTCCGTCTCTCACTTCGGAGAATAAGCCTTCTGCTATCTTCGGTGAGACCATTCATGATAACTGCGAACGTCGTGGTCATTTTGAGAATGGCGAGTTTGTGTACAAGTTCGGTTCGGAAGAGGAGAAAAAGGGTTATTGCCTCTACCCACTGGGCTGCCGTGGTCCTCAGACCAAGACAAATTCCGGCATTCCTCCCTATCACAACAATCCTCGCTCGTTCGTTCCCCCTTCTTCTCCCTCCATGTGCTGCTGACACGCACACCCCCATTACACTGTCGATTACTCGCTTGCGCTTCACACCCAGTCACCTCCAACCCCTCCTTATTTTCGCATCGGCGACTTCCGATACC
>DIDE01000014.1 GCA_002417975.1 Eggerthellaceae bacterium UBA5808 | reverse complement strand
CAACTACCCAGATGGTGCCACCTTTATTAAGTAAGGATTTTGCATGGGCAAACGAGCTAACTGCCTTTGAAGGACTCGCTCCACTCGCCGCATCTGATGCCGCAATCTGCGAGGAGTTATCGCTCGCCGTAGTCGAGCCAACAAATACGTTATCGAACTTGTCGACATTCGCAAATCGAATCGAATTTTCGCTTGGCGTTTTTTCAATAGCCAAGCTCGTTGCATTGTCGTCAGAAAAAGCTGTAGCATCGCTATCAGTCACCGTATAGCCAAGGCCATTCGCAAAGACATGCCCTTTTACATGATCGGCAGCTACCGTCGTTACGCCAATGTGCGCCGTAGCATTCAATGCTTTATCAACTTGCGCAGCAACACCAGACCCAAAAGAAAGATTAGACGCAGTCGTTCCCGCCTGCAAACCTGTCGTTTCCGACCAGGTAGCACCATTTGTATTGTTCGTTACTTTAGCATTGCCCGAAAGCGTAATCGATACTGTTGAATCATCAAAAATACCACCGGAACTTGCGACACTTAACGCTGTAGTTGTCCCTGTACTTGCATTTCCTTCAATATCAGCTTGGTCTTCGAGCGTTATAGCTCCCGTGGCGCCGAAAACCTTAGATGCCGAAATCGCGCCACATCCACCTTCGTTCGTGGCAACATTTCCTGTAATGGATCCACCCTGTATGTCGGTAGTCGTTGCACCTTTAAAGAGGAAAATCGCACCAGCTGCTCCGCCCACATTGCCGCTGATCGTTCCACCCTTGATAGTTATCGTCGAAGTGCCAGCATTTGGGTAGGAATAAATCGCTCCAGTTTGTCCACCCCAATTATCCTGAATGCTTGCCCCGTCTTCCATGGTAACTACTCCCCCAAAAAGAGTAATTGCACCTGTAGCATTATTTGAAGCATTTACCATCTTGTTATTTTTGAGCACTGTTCCACTCTTAAGAGCGACTTGCCCACCTGATACGCCCATGATTGACGCAACTGCAGTAACATTAGCTTTGTTTCCGTCAATAACAATGTTTGAAAGTGTCAGCACCCCTTGCGATTGCACGGTAAATATTGCACCCGTATACGCAGCGGTATCGTTCGTATTAGTAAACGAAACCGTCGTGCCATCCCACCGTTTGAGCATTCCAGGATCGGCGCCATTCGCAGCTTTATTCGATAAATTGAGCGTCTGTGCATTAGACACATCAATTGGCCCTACCGACCATAGCGTACCGCCATTCTTGAGCAAGCTCTTTGCATGGTCCAACGTACTTACCGGCGTTGAGGGGCTTGTCCCTGCATTGGTATCGGATGCGGCAGTATTTGAGGAGTTATTACTTGCAGTCGTTGACCCTATAAACACATTGTCAAACGTCGTTGGAGATGACGTGCCCGCTAGATTGATTCCCCCGTTAAGGCTCGTATATTGAGACTGCATATAGGTAACTTTGTAATACATATAAAATGTTTGAAAGGTCTTATAGAATGACACGTTATACCATAAGACATACAAAGGTCCTTGCGATAAGCTTAGTTCGGCTTTCGTGCTCAAAGGAATTGTCCCTGAGAGTACTCTGTTATTTTGCGCATCTAATGCGGTCGAGAATATATCTGACGTGCCGCTCGCATTAACCGTCCCCGTATCAGGAGTAACATCATCATTCTCATTCCCTCTGAACTTATAAGCTCCAAAGGATTGCCCAAGGATTACCGCATCAGACGGAATCCCTGTTGCAGTAACAGTTATCGATCCGTTCTCGACATCGGCCACGCTATAACGATGGACCCAACCATCAGGAACACTATAAACAGGTGCTAATGTTGTTCCTGTATTATTACTTAGTGCATGCCCTGCTGACGTACAGTCAATGATCTCTTTATAGGTCGATACAACATCAGCCGGGTCCGCTGTTGTTATACCCGAAACAGCCAAATTGTTATCACTATCAGATACAACAACCACGGTTACCGTTTGTGCATCCGTTGCTGTCGTAATAATCGATCCATCACTGGCAACACGCGTAACCGTATAGGTATAGTTACCTGGTCTGCTAAAAGAAATTGACCCAAAATCGATAGCCGCTGTTGCACCCGCCGCAGACCCCGCCGCAAATGTCGCGCTCCCAGTCGGCGTCGTCGCCGCAGGTGAACTATTTTGCGGCGCAAGCGTAAATTGCATGGTCTGCGCAGCGCCTAATACAGTCGACGAACTCGAAAGCGTAACTTTAGCGAGCGGCTTATTATCGAAAATACTCGTAGTCTGAACCGTCAGCGTATTATCTGTATCGGCATACGAGTTCGGTTGAGTTGGGCTAAATGAAAATGCACACCAAGACACCGCGAATAGAAGAGCAAAGACAAGTAAGGATACCTTCGCGCTTGAGCATATATGATTAAAGGTCTTCATAGGTCTCTCTTTTCTATTCTCCTGCCCCATACTGCGCGCGTATCTGCACGCAAAAAACGTGTGCTTATCCAATACTCGTCAATCGACAAATCATATGCCGCAATGAGCAGCCGTATAATCAGCTACTAACACACCTATGCATTAGTTCTTGCTACATTGCCGCCAGTGTACACAGACCAAACATGCTATTGATGCCAGTATTCCAAGGAATAGAGCTATAAAACGTATATCGTTGTCTCCTGTTTGAGGCAGTCCTCCTGCTCTTGACAATGTTTGAGCGGCAGTTTCTGCAAGTGTCTGATCTTGAACGGTATGATTCTCGATATGAGCAGTCACAATGTTTTGCGATACATCGTTACTAACCTCTATATCGATGGGATCTGTCAAAAGTACGCATTCGATAACCTGTCCTTCATCATCAAGCACATGAGGGGCTTGCGTCTCCACAAGGACATACGTGCCAAATCCCATGCCACCAACCTCGGCATGACCACGCGCATCAGTAATGAGCTCAATATCTGTTGGTAGCGCATTGTTTACACCCAACCGTTGGATAAACACACCTTGGGCAGCATCCTCACGTGTACGAGCAATCTTAAAATGTGCATCTTTAAGACGCTCAGCACTTCCTCGAAGAAATTTATCGACGGCTATACCGCCAATAACAATAGAAGCTTCATTTGAATCCTCTGCTATTGATGATGTGTCCTTTTCAATCGCTGTAGACGCTCGCACTGCCGATGTTGGTAACGTTTGCGTATAACCAGCTATACCCGAAACGTTGCCCATCACATCAAACGCCGATTCGTTCACCTGTGAAGATGCAAGTATCGAGATCGTTCGACCAGCGGATGCATCAGCAATCTTCTTTATTCCCGCATCCGTACATGACCACGCCGCACGGTGAAGTGCTGCATCGTAAGAAGTCGTGTAATCGTCTCCTTCAGTGAGCATCACCACCTCATTTCCCGATGCATCAATCACCGAGAATTGCGTCGATCCAGTAGTGGGAGCGCAGTCAAGACAACCATCCAATTGCAACCAGAATGCCAATTGAGACGCATATACTGTCTCTCCACTTGCGCTCTGCGTACGTAAATCATTAGGCATGACCAGATTAATACGCCATTTTGGCTGGTCGCCTACGCCTAGCACATTGTTGTCAAGCGATTCAAGCGTAATCGTCTTCAACTGATGCAATTTTGGATAGACATCTACATTCCATGTCTCGCCCCCAGAGCTGCTTTGCGCCACCATAGGCACAGCCACAAGAAACGAACTTTGGTATGCCTCATACCCTTGAGGCGCCTCCTGCTTAATAAGATAGACACCCTCGTTAAGATTAGAAAAAAGCGCCACACCCGTTGCATCACTTGTACACGTTTGCGCAGGAAAAGAAGAGAGAGGAGGAGAATCGACGGTAACCTGGGGATTATCTCCATTAGCAGAAGCAGCAAAATCCGATAGTTTGTACAACGTGAATGTATCTCCCGCAATAGGCGTTGCTCCATCAGGAAGAATTGCATCTGCATTTGCTTCAGAAGCAGATACGCACGATGTCAGTGAAATAGATCCCGTCTGATCTGCAAACGCAAACTGTGGCTGCGCTATAGATACGCAAAAGAAAGCACTAGCACAACACAGGGCACAAGCAATTAACGCCCTTAGCGGTAGCACGCGACTCTTCATATACTCCTCCTTTCTTCTTTTGCGATGCGATGGTATGCAATCGCCTAATAGGTTTATCCAGTACCTGCCTATGCAATCTATAAACGATCCCATCAGGATGATTCATAACCGTAATTTTTTAATTAGAGGATCTTCGACTGACGTTGTTTACTGTGACGACGAGCGAAGTAACCGCCAGCAACAATGATGAGCACGATGCCGCCAACAATCATAAATAGCGTTCCTGCTCCACCGGTATTAGGAAGTTGAAATGATCCGGGACCAGTTTGACCATCTTTATAGTTCATCACGCCAAACTGCGTGCCCTGTGTTGTCACAACTTGCTGTGCTGTCGTTGTCGCAGACGCAGGAACGTTTCCGCCTGATGAAGTTACGCTATACGCTTTAGTTGTACTGTTGTAGGTAATTGACATCGTCACTTTAAGCGGCGCTTGTAGCAACTTAAAGTCAGTTGGAGCGCTCTTTTCTTCCAGCCATAAATCGACAGTCTGCGCAGTGTTGGGCGTCGCTTTCGCATTATCGAATGCAGTCTTTACGGCACTATAGGCAACGCCATTGTCCATGAGCGTTGCACTCGTAAGACCACCTATCGTAATTTTGCCATTCTGGGAGGTCCATACAAGATCGGATGTCCCATCCTTAAGATATTGCTTTGCATTAGCGTTTGCATAAGAACTTGCAACCTGCCACGTTGTTACACCAGTTAGCGAACTTGCAGCAGTATCATCGGTCGTAGAAAGCTGCAATTTACTAAAGCTAAATGCGCCCGTCGGAGTCGGATCACTCTCATCACCGTCTCCATCAAGCAGCGTCTTTTTATCGCTATCTTTTGATGTTACACTTGCGGCATTATTAAGGCCTTCTTGCGTTGCGAGCTGAGTAACATAACTTGTAACCGTACCCTGAACATGCATTACAATACGTGTAACAGGATTGGTGTCGTCTGCTCCCCACGTCGTGAGAAGCGCATCGACGCCGTCATTTGTCAGTGTCCATGTCGTCGACGGATCTACGGTTGTACCATCAGCCACGCTCGATGCTGTGAAATATTTCGCCATATTGGCAGTAGTCCAATTGGTTACTTGTCCATCACTTTGAATAATGTCAGCCGAAACAGCGGTAAGCCCCGAAAGGACACTATGCTTATTTCCTGTGCTATCAGCCACAGACTGCGGCGTATCGGTAATCGCCGCAGACATATACGCACCAGCAGCATTTTTGAGTTGCGTCGAAGTGGTGGCTCCAAGACTAAAGTTAATCTTATAAGTCATTGAATCGCCTTCGGCAACATATCCATCGTGCGTAGAGCTGTCAAGCGTTTTTTCGACTTTTGAATTTGTTGCATCCTTTGGATACACAACAACGTCCTTATTATATGTATGAGCAGCCCCGTTATAGTACGGAACCGTCACAATGCTAGGAGCAGATACCTTAACACCAAGCGTTTGTGCAGTCGTTTCATTCTCGACGAGCAGATAATAGCCCAATGCAAGTCCCGTCCACGATATCGTTCCGGTTGCATCGGTTGTCGTATTTTCTGTGCCCTGAACAACCCCGCCATATGTGCCCGTAAATGTCTTTACATCAGCCTGCGTAGGAGCACCTGTTGCTGGCGTCGTGCCATCGCCGCCTTCGACTTTGGTCGTGTCGAGTTTATACAGAGTAAACTGTGCTCCAGGAAGCGCAGTGCCTGACGGAGTTTGCCCTGAAGCTCCTGTGCCTGCAGTATTGGAATCGCCATCACTCTTATATTTATGAAGCGTAATCGATCCAGGAGCAGCCTGACCTCCGTCATTAAAAGCAAAGGCCGGAGCGCATGGCCCAATTGTCATACAAAATGCTACGAATAGTGCCATAGTTGCAGCTAGAACAATGGCTGGCTTATTCAGTCGCTTGTGCTGCACTGTTCTGATGCTCATGATGTTCCTCCCATTCATATTGTCGTATCCGTTGCTTATCCCATACAAAATGTATGCAGGTATACGTATCCCCTCCTTCTCGTCAATACACCTGCGATGTGTAATTTATTGACGTAAATTGCTTGCGATTAATGTAGCGATGTGTCCGATAGATATGTGACTTAATGTATTAATTTTTAGCGGAGAGACTCTTTTCGTCACCATTCATAATGGTTCATTCACTCTATTTGCCATGAGGGCATAAAAAAATGAGCCCCAAAATGAGACTCATTTTTTTATATGCTTATCCAGAACAAAACAAGCTGCATAGAATAGTGGTTATCTTTTATATCAGCCTATTCATATCTATTTGGACTCATACATGACTTCTATAAACGTGCATTACCTATGCAAACCCTCTTGAAAATAGTCTTAGCAACCAGACAAATGTAGCCTTCTGTATACAGCCCTCGCTATCACGGCTAAGACCAAGGTTGCGCATCCCATTCCAAACAGCATTACGGCATTAAGAACAACGGATCCTGTATACGGTAGCGCAAAGGATGATTGATTCACGACAAACGTTCCTGTTGTTGTCGTACCATTGACCTCCAAAGATGAAGCGAGCGCCGGTGCTGACGATCCATCTGCGCCTGTGCGTACCAAAGAGTTCGATACATCAACGGATGTTACATCATTATTATCGGTTGCTTTCATTACCCATTGCGAAGTGGGAGTCGTATAGCCTGATGATGACCCTGTCTCTACCAACGCATAGTATGTGTCAACCTTTACTGCAGGTAGTGTTGCACTATCCGCATCTTTGAGCACGCCATCGTCGCCACTTACATAGGTAGCCGGAGCCTCTTCACTAGATAACGATGACTCATCGCTATCAGCCACCGGTTCCCAGACGGACGCATCAGTACCAGCAAGGGGTGCGGAATCGATAGTCTCCGCAGAAATCTCATCCGACCCAACATATTTATATAAGTTAAACGTTGCACCCGAAAGCGTGCTGTATCCTCCTTGCATACGATTTTCTCCCACTCCAGTAAGCACTATTTCTGCCGAGGAAGAAAAACAAATCGCATTGTTATCAGGCGCTACATTAGTCGCAAATGCCGGAGCGCAGTCATCGGTACATGCCGCCGCATCACTATCGGTTATGGTGTAGCCATTTCCAAAAGCAAACTCGTGCCCTCGAACATGATCCGTTTCAGCCGTCGTCACGCCAATATGCGCTTGGTCCGACAGAGCATCAGCAATGAGTACGTTAGTGCCCAAAGGAAGAGAGAGATTAGATGCGGTTGATCCCGACTGCAAACCATTGACATCACTCTGCGTCGTGCCAATCGTATTCGAATTAATTACTGTTGTATCAGCAACGGTACAAGAAGCGCCTTTTGACACGCATACACCTCCGACGCTAGGGCCATTGGCTCCACCTTCCACCTGCGTACACACATTACCTTCTATAAAAGTTCGCCCAGATAACTTAAGCGATACGCCCGATCCATTATCGGTTGAGCCAAGTCGTATAGCACCAACACCACCATTATCCGTGGCTGTATTCCTTAAAATTGAACCACTCTGTATGTCAACAGAAGTGGATCCTGATTCTGCATAGAGCGCGCCAACCGAACTTCCAACGTTATCTTCTATCAAACCGCCAACCATAAGTACTTCGGCAGTTCCTAATGATGATCGACAATCGATGCCGCCTATCTGTCCACCTTCGTTACCCTGAATAATTGATCCATTAGATAAACCAAGCTTTCCGTCATCCATCGTAATGCCTGCGGCTGACGTTACGGAGGCATCCGCAATCGCGTTATTTTTAAGTACCGATCCACTTAGGAGATACGTTGTACCACCAAGAATTTTTACCAATGCATCCGTTGCTTTAGTTGCATCCTTATTCCCATCAACTACTATTTGCGAAAGGGAAAGAATTCCGTGTGAACGCACAATGGCAAAAGGGCCCTTATAAGCAGCAGTACTTCTATTATCATCAAACGTAATAGATGTTCCATCCCACCGCTTAAGCGACCCCGCGCTCATGCCGTCAGAGGCACATCCCGAAAGATCCCACGTCTGTGCATCAGATATCTCTACCGGGCCAACGGCCCATATAGTGCCACCCTGCTTGAGAAGACTCTTTGCCCGAGCGAACGAAGCAACTGCACAGGAAGGACTCGAACCATCATTGGAATCAGATGCTGCTATCCGTGAAGCCATATCAGCCGCATTTAAAGAACCAAGAAAGACATTATCAAGAGGGGTATCCTCAACAAAACGTATGACATTGGCATCAGATGACCGTGCAATCGTAAGTGCCGGTGTATTGTCATCCGAAAATACCG
>DIDE01000050.1 GCA_002417975.1 Eggerthellaceae bacterium UBA5808 | reverse complement strand
AACATTAGCTCGTTTGGCCTGTAATTGTGCTTGATAGGCAATATGCTGCCACGTGCAACCACCACATTGGTGTGCATGAGGACAGCGTGGCTCAATGCGCTGTGGTGATGGCGTGATGATCTGATCGATATGCGCACAAGCATATCGTTTCTTTTCTGTATCGATTGCGACATCAACGACGTCACCGGGCGCACTTTCGTCAACGAAGACCGCTCGTCCCGTTTCGTCACGTCCTATTCCCGCAGCTCCATACGTAAGGGAATCGATGCTCATACGTTCAGTCATAAAATAGGTATCCTTTGTGGGTTCTTACAGGTAACTAAGCACGTTTAACATAATAGCGTATAATCGTAGACGTTTTGTGCCCTCGTAGCTCAGGGGATAGAGCGTCTGCCTCCGGAGCAGAAAGTCGCAGGTTCGAATCCTGTCGAGGGCACCATTTCATATATGTTTAATGATTGATCAAAGGTTGTATTTCGATCGATTGACTACGATGATGGTGAGATATAAAGGAGCGACATCTATGGCACAATACACACCGAACTATAAGCCTTCTGGCAGTGAGATCGCCGTGTTAAAGACATCTCAAGGTACAATCCGCGTGCAATTGGCTGGTAAAGATGCTCCTATTCATGTTGGAAATTTTGTTGAGCTTGCCCAAAAAGGGTTTTATGACGATTTGAAATTTCATCGCTATGTACCTGGGTTTGTCATTCAGGGCGGCTGCCCTCATACACGTGATCTCGATTCCGAACAGGTAAAGGCTGCTGAGGGCAATCCTCTTGCGGGTCTTGGAACTGGTGGACCGGGATATACGATCAAAGAGGAATATACAACTAACCCAAATAATAAGCATCTTGATGGATCGCTTGCTATGGCTCGTTCGCAGGATCCTAATTCTGCAGGATCACAGTTTTATTTTTGTCTAGGCGCTCAGCCCTTTTTGGATTCGGGATATACTGTGTTTGGACAGACAATTGATGGACTCGATGTTATTTCGAATTTGCGTGTAGGTGATGTTATCGAGTCGATAACGATCGAAAATGCAAATGAGAACGCATAGCTAACTATGCGTGGTTGGTGGTCAATGACTCCGTGTCCTATGAGAGGATAGAGAATTCGATGAACAATGGCATTTTTCAACAGGCGAAACGCGCCTATACGGGGGGCGATTATCAGAGTGCGCTGCAGCTTTTTACGCAGTGTCTACAGGATTCTGAATCGTCGCTTTCTCCTGGTGAAACTGGGCTTCTGTATCATCAGATAGGTAATTGTCTGATGAAGGTTCACAATTATGATGAGGCTATCCAGGCGTATACGCAGGCTTCTTCGGATGCTGCGTATAGAGGCAGCGGTGCTGTTACCTGCAATCTCGGTAATTGTTATGCTGCGCTTCATGACTTTGAGGATGCAGTACGTTCGTTTAAAAAGGCCATTGCGGATCCGCAATATGGCACATCCTATAAAGCCTATAACGGTATGGGCAAAGCGTATTTGAAGCTTGGTCGTTCTGCGGAAGCTGGATCGGCGTTTCGCAATGCAGCGCTTGATGATGCAAATCCTAATCCTTCGCCAGCTCTTCTTAACCTCGGTATTTGTTTTATGGCGCTTAATCGCCCCGCTGATGCAGTCGCTTCTTACGAGAGTGCTCTGCAGTTCAATATGAGTCCGACGACGCGTAATAAGCTGTTTGCAAATCTTGGTCAGGCTTATACGGCTACAGGTCAGATGCAAAAAGCCGTTGATGCATTTGAGAAAGCGCTTGCTGATAAGAGCTATTTCCTTAACGATGCAGCAAGTGTTGACTATCAGCGTGCTGTTGGGTCAGTCGCTCAGGGCACAGCCGTTATGAAGCCTGTTGAAACATCGCAGCCGCCGCTTCCTGTTGCTCCCGAAGCTGATATGTCCGGACTTGATGTCCCTGGTGATGGTGCTCCTGTTTACCACGAAACAGATATGGCTACGGCAGCGCAGAATCCCTATTACTATGCTGATAGCTATGGAGTACAGGATAATTATTCCTCCGGCGAAGATCGTTTCTTTAATGCAACTGATGAAGAACTCGAACAGTGGAGTCGTGGCGTTGCAAAGCAGGATCGCAAACGTCGTAATGTCGGCCTTAAAATCCTGGTCGTTATCTTTATCTTATTGCTTGCTCTTCTTGCTGGCGGCGTTTTTATGTATACACAAGGCTATGGATATCCAACGCAAGAGACTGTTGCTAAGGAATTATTTGCCGATAAGAGTGCTGCTTCGTCGACAATATTTTCGAGCGATGTAAGTTCGGATAAGATTGCATCAATGCTTGAGCCTGTTGTCGAGGATTCCAGTGCACGCGTAGATGGCGTGGATCGTTCGATGAATTCTTCGACCGTATATGCAACAGCAATGACTTCGTCTGGTGGTCAGATTCAATATAAGATCACGATGAATCGATCGGGCTTAGGTTGGAAGATTTCCAACGTCGAAGTGTACTTTGCTTCACAAAATTAGTTTTTCCTTGATTGGGCAGTACCGATCTCTATAGACTGGTGCGCTTTGATCCTTAATAATCTGGGTAATAGATACGCTTGATGGTTTCATCGGGCGTATCCTTTTTCGAGAAAGGAATTTTCTACTATGGCAGTTCAGAAAACCTACAGCATGATCAAACCGGATGGTGTCCGCAACGGACATGTCGGCGCAATCATCGATCGTTTTGAGCGTGCGGGTCTCAAGATCGAGCGTATGGAAATGGGCATGGTCACCAATGCTCAGGCTGAAGCAAATTATGCTGAGCATAAGGGCAAACCATTCTATGCAGGTTTGATCAGTTACATCACGTCGGGCCCTGTTGTTAAGATGGTTATCTCTGGTGAGGGCGCTGTTGCTAAGGTCCGTTCGCTTATGGGTGCCACTAACCCCGCAGATGCCACGCCTGGTACAATTCGTGGTGACTTCGGACTCGTAATGGATGAGAATGTAATACATGGCTCCGATTCTCCGGAGTCAGCCGAGCGTGAGATCGGCATTTTCTTCGATTAAGGACACCTAAATATCTGTCCTGTCCAGAAAGGGAAGGCGGTTTGTTGCATGTTATATCGTGTGATTGATGCGACTGAGATCCCGCAACTCGTTCAGGCGTTTATGGACTCGTACGAAGTCGTAGCCCCGGTTCAATCAGACCAGGGCTATGTCTTTTCTCCGATCGAATCCCCTGACGACGTGGTACTGAACTACGTTACGACGATCTCTTCACCTAAGAAGTACATTCTTCCTTCGGAGGAAGATTTGCTTCGCTTCAACGCGCAGACGAACGAGGTGACGGACTATGAGGAGCACATCACTCCGCGCGTTCTTTTTGGCGTGCATGCGTGTGATATCAACGCTCTCAACAGACTTGATCTTGTATTTAAAGACTGTGAGCGTCCTGATCCCTATTATGTTGCTCGCCGTCGTTCGACGTTGGTTGTTGGCGTAAGTTGCGTTCCGGGCCCAAATTGTTTCTGTCGTGTATGGGGCAGTGATGAGGCTCGTTTTGGATACGATCTTTTCCTTTCAAAAATTGGCGACTCGTATCTTGTCAGCATATCGAGTGTTGAAGCGGCTAATATTCTTGAAGCATCATGTCACCCGCGTCTTGCTACCGATGATGAACGCTTTGCGTTCCGTCAGGCGGCTCGCCATCGACAGGAAAGTTTTAATCATGACATCCCTAAGATTCAGGATGTCGCGCTGCTGATGGATGCGTTCCATGATGATCCGTTTTGGGAAGAGCTTGGTTCAAAATGTCTTTCATGCACTGCATGTTCGGCTGTTTGTCCAAGTTGCTTTTGCTTTGACCTTGTTGATGAACTCGATCCCGATGGTGTAGGTGGTTCTCGCCGACGCGTATGGGATTCATGTACATCGCCCCAGTTTGCACAGGTAACAGGTGGCTATAACTTTAGAGCCACGCCGTGCGATCGTGTACGTCATCGTATGTACCATAAACTTAATGGTTTTCTTGCCACTCATGACCGCATGCTGTGCGTAGGTTGCGGACGTTGCGTTATGGCATGTAAAGCCGATATTAATCCCATTAAAGTGCTTAAATTTTTCGAGGAGAAGGGGGCGGATCGTGATGAGTAATACATCAAATACGTTGCAGGTCAAACCTCTTGCTCCTTACGTTCGTCCGATATCGGGAACGGAATTGATGCAGGCAAATCCGTATCGACCATGGTCGGCGCGCATTACATCGATCGAACAGCTCACTCCGACAGAGAAATTGTTTGAGTTCCGTTTTACTGATGAGCGAATTTGTGAAGCGTTCCATCATGAGCCTGGACAGTTTGTAGAACTAAGCGTTTTCGGTGTTGGTGAAGCTCCTATTTCGATTAGTAGTTCTCCATCTAAACATGGATTTTTTGAGCTGTGTGTTCGTCGTGCTGGTGCTGTTACACGTGCACTGCATGATATGCAGTGTGGCGATCTTGTTGGTATTCGTGGGCCTTTTGGTCATGGTTTTCCCTTTGAGAAGATGAAAGGGCATGATGTTATCTGCGTTGCTGGCGGTCTAGGGATTGCTCCACTTAGGTCACTTATCAACAATATCCATGATGAGCGTTCATCGTTTGGAAAAGTAACGATTATCTATGGTTCTCGTACCCCTAAAGAGGTCATGTTTCGTGAGCAATTTGAAATGTGGCAGCATCGTCTTGATTTTGATTTGTATCTTACGGTCGATCATCCCGATGATACGTGGGATGGCCATGTTGGCGTAGTTACGAAGCCTATTGCAGAGCTTGATATTGATGCTTCTAACACGTTTGGCGCTATCTGTGGACCTCCTGTTATGTACCGGTTTGTCATCGATGAGCTGCGCAAGAAGCATATTAGCTATGACCATATCTACGTGTCGTTCGAGCGCAATATGAAGTGCGGCATGGGTAAATGCGGTCATTGCCAGATCGGTCACCAATATGTGTGCAGTGATGGACCTGTATTCAATTACTGGGAAGCAAAGAACATTCAGGGGTCGATGTGAGATGAGAAACTACTGTAACAATACGAGTGTGAACTCTGTTGAACGTGCGTGCAAACCAATGCCACGTGTCATCGTTATTGGGCTTGCAAGTTGCTTTGGGTGTCAACTCCAGATTACCAATCGTGAGCGTTACCTTACGGATGTTCTCGGTCAGATTGATTTGCGCTATTGGCGCATGACTTCAAGCGAGCCTTTGCCTGAATCCTATGATGTTGCTGTTATCGAAGGCGCAGTTACTACGCAAGAATCTGTTGACCTTGTTAAGGATGTTCGTGCTCATGCTAAGGCTGTTATTACCATTGGTGCATGCGCAAATACTGCGGGCATTCCTGGCATCGCTGCTGATAATTTTGATGAGCGCGTTTCACAGGTATATCAGGATTTACCAGCTGCTGCAGGGCATGTTATTAGTCCTCGTTCGGTACCGGATGTTATAGATGTTGACTTCCAAGTGCTGTGTTGTCCTATCGAGTTTGACCGTTTTGTCGAAGTGCTCGGTGAAGCACTGTATGAATCAAACCGTGTTAAGCCAACGCGTACACTCTGCGGTGATTGCAAACGGAATGAGCGAACTTGCTTGTATAACCAAGGTAAGATTTGTCTTGGTATGGTAACGTCTGCAGGCTGTGGTGCTCGTTGCCCGAGTCTTGGCCGTGAGTGCAATGGATGTGCTGGCATCTCTCCAGATGCTAATCTTGATTCGGCTCGCTCGATTGTCGAGCGTTATGGACTGTCGGTTGACGAATTTGATCGAAAGCTCGAGATGTTCAACCAGACGAACGATGTCCTGCATCCGCAGGATGAGAACCAGGAGGCCTAAGGATGACACAGTGTACGATCGATGTTGATCATATTGCCCGTGTCGAAGGACACGGCAATGTCCATGTTGTGGTCGAAGGGGGACAGGTTAAAGATGTTGAGATGAACATCGTTGAACCTATCCGTTTGTTTGAAAGCATGGTACGTGGCCGCAGCTATCGTGATGTAAGTTATATTGCGAGTCGTGTCTGCGGTATCTGCTCAGCCAGCCACGTTGTTACTGATCTTAAGGCGATTGAACGCATCTTTGGTGTTGAATTATCACAACGTACGAAGATGCTGAGAGAACTTCTAATTTACGGATCTTATCTGCAAAATCATGGTGCGCATCTGTTTGTGTTTGCTGCACCAGACTATTTGGGTGAAACGAGTATTTTTCCTGTCTCTAAAAGTAACCCTGAGCTTTTTTCGCAGGCGCTTGATCTGAAGTCACTTGGCAATGAACTTTGCACCATGGTGGGTGGGCGTAGCATCCATCCGATTACTGCGGTTATTGGTGGATTTACTCATGAGATTTCATCGCAAGAGTATCTTGACCTTGCAGACAAACTTGAGTCAAAGGTTCCTTTTGCACTCGAAACCGTTGATCTGTTTAATGGATTCGATATCTGTGATGTAGCGAGCGACAATGATTATATGGCGCTCACGCAACCAGGTGCTTATCCAGTTCAGGCCAGCGATACGTTGACTTTTGTTGGCAGTGATGAATCATTTGATGCTAATGATATTACTGACCATATCAGCGAATATCAGGTTGGACATTCTGCAGCATTCTTTGCGCGAAGAACGTCTACCGATCGACCTTATATGACTGGTGCGCTTGCACGTATTAACGCCTCTTGGGAAAACTTGACACCTAAGGCAAAAGTTGCTGCCGCAAAAGCAGGACTTCGTCCGCCTGAGCGTAATCCGCTTCGTAACAATGTTGCTCAAGCTGTTGAAATTGTTGATGCTCTTGAGCGTTGTGCGGAGCTCTGCCGTGAACTGGCAGAAGGAGATCAAAAAGAGAGTCTTCCTCGTCCGTTTAAGGTGTGTGCTGGCTCTGCAACAGGTGTTACCGAGGCTCCTCGTGGCACCGTTGCTCATCAACTTGTGCTTGATGATAAAGGCGTTGTTCAACATGCGTCGATTATTACTCCAACGGCACAGAATTTGGCTGCGATGGAATCTGACATCAGGAAGATGGCGACAAGTCTCGTTGCTCAGGGAGTAACCGAGGACGAACTTGTTATGGATGTTGAAAAAATGGTTCGTGCTTATGATCCCTGTCTTTCTTGCAGTGTGCACTAGAATAGGACCAAGGTGTTTTGCTGATGTGCGTGCATGCGGCGTGTATATGCCGTATGCACGCAGGTGAGAAATGAAATAATAGCTACAAGTGAGCGTTATAGTACCCATGTGGATTTCCTCATTATCCAAGGTGCCTGTGATAAAATGACATTTCGATTATTCTGAGATTTAGGGGTTTACCTGTAATGTCGTTCATGGATTTATTCAACGGTGGCATGTCATCGTATGATATGGCGATCGACCTTGGGACTGCGAATACCTTGGTTGCGATTACCGGAGAAGGCATCGTTATTAACGAGCCTTCGGTGGTTGCTATCGAGAAAAGCACCCATCGCGTTCTCGCTGTCGGCCATGAAGCGAAGAATATGATTAACCATACGCCGGATGCATTTTCTGCTGAGCATCCTCTTCATGATGGTGTAATTGCTGACTACGATGTAACCGAAGCAATGCTATCTGCTTTCATCAATAAAGCAGCTCAGCGTACGTATCCTTGGCAGCCGAAACCGCGTATCGTTGTTTGCATACCTTGTGGTGCAACGTCAGTTGAGAAACGAGCTGTATTCGAAGCAACTATCCAAGCTGGTGCACGTCAAGCGTATCTTATCGAAGAGCCAATGGCTGCTGCGATGGGCGCTGATCTTCCTGTAACGGAACCTACCGGTTCTATGGTGGTTGACATCGGCGGTGGCACGACGGAAGTTGCTGTTATCTCTTTGGGAGGCATCGTTACAAGTTCCTCACTTCGTCTTGCGGGTAATCGTATGGATGAAGCGATTGCTATGTATTTGCGTGACCTTCTGGGGATTAAGATTGGCGAACGTACCGCTGAGGTTATCAAGATTAAGATTGGCTCTATTCTTCCGTTCGAAGATGGACGCGAACGCGATATGATCATATCTGGTCAGGATGTTCTTTCTGAGCAGCCAAAAGAGGTTACTATCCAATCGGAAGATGTCCGTATGGCACTTCAGGCTCCGATTGATGAGATGGTGCTTCATATTAAAGAGACGTTTAAAAAGACGAACCCTGATCTTGCAAGCGATATTATTCAAAACGGAATT
Organism: Eggerthellaceae bacterium UBA5808; assembly: GCA_002417975.1. GTDB lineage: Bacteria > Actinomycetota > Coriobacteriia > Coriobacteriales > Eggerthellaceae > UBA5808. Next base: position 7,039 of record DIDE01000050.1, on the reverse strand, counting down.
CTTTTGACTGGTGGCGGTGGACTGCTTTCCGGTCTTGATACCTATCTGACGCAACAGCTGGAGATTCCTGTCTGGGTAAGTGAGACAGCACTGACAAACGTCGTTACGGGTTGCTTGAAAGTTTTGGAAACACCGACAGCTCTCAAACAAACTCTGATGCGATCCCGATAAGGGGAGTCGCGATACTTCATGGCTTTCAATTTTCAGCAAGATTCATCAAAAATCGGTTCATCGATCTTGATCATAGCTTTGCTGCTTGTATCGCTTGCATGTGTAACTATCTATATGCAAGAGGGTTCTTCGGGACCGCTTCACGTATTTCAGGCGACTGTTTCTGGCTCACTTGCGCCAGCTAAGGCTGCAAGTGGGGCGATCTCGCATGCTGAGGATACACTTCAGGATACGATTTCTGATTCATCTGCCGATGCGTCAACGCTTACTGCGCTACGTGAACAGAATGAGCAACTTCGGTCAACCATATCCGATCTAGAAGAATACCGTCAAGAGGCGCAGCGTTTACAGGGATTGCTGCAAGTTGAAGAAACGTATTCCGTTAATGGCGTATGCGCGCGGGTTCTTTCGCGATCTAATAATGCATGGAATCAAGTTGTAACCCTTGATAAGGGATCTAATGATGGCATCCATGCAGGTCAGCCTGTACTTGATGCGGGTGGAGTCATCGGGCAAGTTGCTTCGGTGTCTCCGGCAACGTCCGAAGTAAGACTTTTGGCTGATCCATCATCTGGTGTAGCCGTTATGGTCCAATCGAATCGCGAAGAGGGTATTGTTACGGGGTCACTTGATGGTGTTTTGTATCTTCGTGATCTTGACGATAATGCTCAAGTTAACGAAGGCGATGTTATTGTCACGTCGGGTCTTGGGGGAAGTTACTACAGCGGACTTATGGTAGGCACTGTTGTTAAAGTTGAAGGAAATCAGGGAGATACATCTCGCAAGATTATTGTCGAGCAAAATGCGTCGGCGTCTCCTCTCGAAGATGTTCTGGTCGCAACATCGCAAAACAGTGATTCAAGTGATAGTTCTGCGACTTCATCAACGACAGGGGATGATAACTGATGCAACGAGAAACGGTCATTTTAACGATCGGTGCAATTATCGCTGTACTTTTGCAGGTTATTCTTGCCCCTAATATTGAAATTGTTCAGGCTATACCGAATTTTCTTATCGTGTATGTCCTTGTTTCCGCGATGCTCTTTCAAGGCAATGGTGTTTATATTGTTGCTTTCGTCCTTGGTCTTATGGGCGATTTAATCGGTTTTGGTCCTGTTGGTGCGCTTGCTTTTTTGCTTGTTCTTGGTGCGTTCTGCGCTCAGCATGGGTTTAACGTGTTTAACAATGGAACGGTATTTGTCCCTCTTATTTTGATTATGGGCCTTTCGCTCATCATCGAGTTACTCTATGCTGCTTTTGCTCTTGCAACAGGATTGGCAGCGAGTCCGCTCGAGGCGTTTTTGACGCGCGCACTTCCTTGTACTCTTTACGACTGTGTTGTCGGTCTGATTCTCTATCCGATTCTTTCTCATATTATGTTGAGTAATCAGACAACGATGGGTTCTTCGACACCACGCGCTCGACTGAGATAGGGCGGTGTAATCTGCTTTGTTCCAAGCTATTCTCATAGGGCTTATTACACTGATTGCAATTGTTGCTATTGCTATTGTTGTGATCTTGCGACATCGATCGCATGACGAGCCGCGGGTGACCTCTGCTCATCCGGTACGGTCAATTAATACTGTTGGTGTTGGTTCATCCGGAAAGGCCCATACGTCTCGTGGCCCCCGTGTGCCTTCTACGCCTACAACGAGTTCTGCGACCGATGATCAATTGCGCTCTAGATTTACTGCGATGGGTGTACTTGTTGCAGCGGTATTTGGATCTCTTGGAGTAAAACTATGGAGTATGCAGGTTATACAGCATGCTTCTTATGCCAGTAAGGCAGACAGCAATTTATACACAACTGTATATACGCCTGCTCCTCGTGGCATTATTTATGATACGTCTGGCGTTGCGCTTGTGCGAAATCGCTCCTCATTTACGGTATTAGCCGAAGCTGACGTTGCAAATAATCGTGATGTTTGCCTTCGCTTATCTGTGTTACTTGGTATTCCCCTTGATGTTGTGCGAAGCCGCATTAAAGATACTTCTACAGGTGCACAGAATAATCGCGTAGTAGCGAGCGATGCATCATTACGCAATATTGCATTCATCTCTGAGCATGCAAGCGCGTTTGAAGGCGTATCGTGCGAGACTCGTACCGTACGTGATTATCCGTATGGCGCACTTGCAGCTCATGTACTTGGCTATACCGGAACGGTGTCTGACGATGAGCTGTCGTCAGCTCGTGATGGTCAGGATCTTGAGTCAGGGGATGTAGTAGGCAAGTCTGGAATTGAGGCAAGTTATGAAAACGTGCTTGCAGGCGATCATGGCACACGAACGCTTTTAACGGATGCCGATGGCAATGTTAAACAAATTGTTAGTGAAACGGATCCAACAAAAGGAAATGATGTTTTTCTGACCATTCGAGCTCCTGTCCAGCGTATTGCTGATCAGAAACTTCGTGATATTGTGGCGCCTAATGGATATCTTGGTTCGGGTTCGGGTACTGCTGCATCTATCGTGTGTCTTGATGTCCGAAATGGCGAGATTATCGCTATGTCTAATTTCCCTACGTATACACCAGCAACGTTTATCGGCGGTATTTCTCAAGATATATGGAATGATTTTAATACCGAGGAATCTCATTATCCACTTATGAATCGTGCTATTGCGGGTGCGTATCCTGCTGCGTCGACGTTTAAGTCTTTTTCGGCCATGGCTGCGCTTACTGATGGCATTGCGAATTCGTCTTCTACGTATAACTGCACCGGTACATGGACGGGTTTTGGCGAGGACTACCCGCAGAAATGTTGGTTGACATCAGGTCATGGGACGCTTGATCTTGTTGGCGGTATTGCAAATTCGTGTGACGTTGTATTTTACGATATCGCGAAGGGCTTTTATGACGCTCAAAATACACTCGGTGATGATGCCTTACAAGATTATATTAAGCAGTATGGCTTTGGCAAAACGCTTGGCATTGATTTATCTGGTGAAGCAAGTGGCCGTGTCCCGACGCCAGAATGGAAAGCAGACTATTATAAAGACGCACCTGAACAGGCTGTTTGGCAGGGCGGCGATATGACCAATATGATTATTGGCCAAGGCTATGTTTTGGTGACACCGTTGCAGATTGCGTGTGGGTATGCAGGTATTGCATCGGGTAAGATCTATAAACCGCATCTACTTAAAGAAGTAAGAAATTCAATTGGTGAGACGGTTATTTCTTCTCAGCCTCAAGTTCTGTATACCCCTGATATGAAAGAACAAGACATTGCGCTTGTGCGGCAGGGACTCGTTGACGTTATTTCGGTAAATTCTAATATCAAATCGGAGTTTAGCGGTTTAAGCTATGACGTTGCGGGAAAAACAGGTACAGCTGAAGTTTCAGGTAAAAGCGACTATAGCTGGTTTGCTTGCTATGGCCCACTTGATGATCCTCGCTATGTATGTGCGTGTCTAACGGAGGAAGGTATTTCATCTGCGCAAAATAGCGTGCCTATTTGTGCGGATGTTTTAAAAGCTGCTATGCAGTATGACGATGGGACACTTGATACGACAATGTCGTCTGTTCCTGGTAATTATCAGACGGTTGCTTATAGCAGTAGTTCGACGTCGCGTAGCGATTAAGCTTATTCGCGCATGGTGCGAACGAATATGAATGTATGAGGATGAGGTTGCATAAGGTACGTTATGATCGATGTGCAACAGAAGGGAGCGTGATGTACGTTGGCACAGCATATACAGCAGATATCATCGGTGCGTACGCCTGATCGACAGGTTGCTCGTGCAACACGTCCTCGACGGTTTAAATATTTCAATATTCCTTTCATTGTTATCGCTGCGGCCCTTATTACATATGGGCTTATCGTCGTATTTTCTGCAGTTGCAAATAATGCTGAATATAATTTTAGCCGACAACTTGGTGGCGTTGCTGTTGGCGTCGTATTGATGATTCTTCTTATTCGCTACGATTATCATCGACTTTCTAATTACATGGTCTTTTTTATTATCATTACCGTTGTTCTTATTATGATGCCGCGTATTCCGGGTATTGGCATATCTTCCAACGGTGCTCTATCGTGGGTTGGCATAGGTCCTCTTCGCTTTCAACCAGGTGAATTCGCAAAAATATTCGTAGTTCTTCTTGCTGCGAGTACCGTTGCTCGCTATGGTGGACGACTCAATGATATTCGTGAGTATCTTAAAACGTTGGCAATTCTTGCTATTCCGTTTGTTTGTATATTGACGCAGCCCGATTTAGGTACCGGACTGGTTTACCTCTTTATTTCGGGCGTTGCGCTGATTGTTGGTGGTGCACGACCTCGCTATATTGTGGTTACGGTTGCAATTATTGTTATTGCTGTTGTCGGTTTGTTTTTGATTGATCCGATTGCAGATAGTATTGCCGGCAAGGATGTCTTACTTAAAGATTATCAACGGGCACGTCTGTTGGTATTTATGGATAATAGCTATGATCCGACTGGCGATGGGTATAACCTTCAACAAGCAAAAATCGCAATTGGTAGTGGCGGGTTATTTGGCCATGGCTTTATGAATGCGGCACAGTCATCTCTTGGTTATCTTCCAGAATCGTCTACAGACTTTGTTTTTTGTGTTCTCGCTGAGGAATTTGGATTTATGGGGTCTGCACTTCTTTTGGCACTCTATATTGCACTTATCTTGGTGTGCTTTCGTATTGCACACGATGCAAAGGATTTATTTGGCACTATCATTGTAATGTGTGCGGCAGGAATGTGGCTTTTTCAGATACTTGAGAATATTGGAATGGATTGCGGTTTAATGCCGATCACGGGAATTCCGTTGCCGTTTGTAAGTTACGGATCTTCTTTTATGGTAGTGAATTTCGTCATGCTTGGACTTATTGGCTCTGTCTGGGCACATAATGGTCGATAGGAGAGTGAATCTATGAAAATGCCGGTTGATATGAAAGCGGTATTCGAATCGATTACTGAGTTAAATGATGCGAGCGAAATGCCTGTTTCGCTTGCTCTTGTTATTGATGAATCGGCGCCTTTCGATTTAATACACTGTATTCGTGAAGCATGTATGCCAACAGATCATGCGTCGGTGCATGTCTGCTCCTTTGACCAGTATGACCATGAGGGAATACCATCAGCTGCTATTGACTTGGCAATTGTTGTTGCTGCGCTTGATCAACGGACGGGTAGTATAGTCGATCGTTTGCACAATGAAGGTATTCCCTCCATGATTGTAACGACTATGCCTGAACTCGTTCAGGAGATTGCTCAGGAAGAATCCCACCCCCTATTGTCTGATGATGTGGTGGCACCCGACCCGTCAGTTGATGGTTCGTCGCTTCCGGAAACGGATGATGCCAATCTTGAACCATATCCGTTGACCATCGATCGTCAAGATTCGTTGTTTATGCGTATGGGGCAATGGGTTGTTGACGTGTACGATACTAAGCGTTTGGCGTTTGCTCTTTCCTTTCCGTTTGTAAGGAAACCACTTGCTATTGAGACGGTTGTTTCGACGTCTGTCCAGAATGCTGGTATTGGTTTGGTTGTTGTGCTGCCCGGTGCCGATCTTCCTTTGATGACATTAAATCAAGCAAAGATGGTTTTACGTATTGCTGCTGCATATGGACAGCCTCTTGGCGTAGAGCGTGCAAAGGAATTGCTTGGTGTTGTCGGTGGTGCATTCGCCTGCAGATCGATAGCTCGTGAACTTACTGCTTTGATTCCGGCTATTGGATGGGGCATTAAGGCAGCGATTGGCTATTCTGGAACGATTGGTATGGGGTTTGCGACTATTGCCTATTTCGAAGAAGGACATGGAACCGCTGCTCAGTTCTTTGAAGGTGTTCGTCGCATTAAAATTGAACGCGCTCGATTGACGGCAGCAGCGAGCACTGAATCTTCGCCTCGTGCTGCTCTTATTACCGCTACGCGTGTTTTGACATCTGATGTTTGCAAAGGGGCAATTCACGCAGCTCAACGTTCGATCCCTGTTATACATAGTGCCGCATCTACGCTTTATAAGACGGCTGGAACATCTCCTCAAGTGGTTCGATCGATGATTGGCGATTGTGCTCGCTATGCTGATTCTTTGCAAAAGGGGCGAAAGCATGACTGACCTTTGGCCTCAGCTGTGTTCTCTTTTACCAGAAGCAGAACGACCGGTTCGCTATATCGATCATGAGTTCGGTGCAGTTCATCATGATGAATCGCTCGATGATGAGTGTTCTTTTGTCATGCTCTATCCAGACACCTACGAATTGGGTCAGGCTAATCAGGCAGTTCGTATATTGGTTAATGATGTAAATCAACAAGATGGTATGTGGGCTGAACGAGCGTTTCTTCCCTCGTATGATTTTGGCGATATCATGCGTCAGCATGATCTGCCTCTTTTTTCGCTCGAGAGCTGTGCTCCTATAGCCGAATTTGATGTGTTTGGCATTACGCTTCCTCATGAACTTGCTGCTACAAATGCGCTTGAAGCACTTGATCTTGCTCGGATTCCTCTAAGGACGAAAGATCGAGCTGAGGATGATCCTATTGTCATTGCAGGTGGTCCGTGCACCTATAATCCGGAGCCGTATGCTCCCTTTTTTGATGCAATGTGTATCGGTGAAGGTGAAGAATGGATTGTTGATGTTATGCGCGTCGTAGCGCGTGATCGACGCTCGGGGCTTTCTCGGGCATGCATTCTTCGTGATCTTGCAGGAATCGACGGAACTTATGTTCCGTCGTTATACAAGGAATTAGACGACGATGCAGCCCGCTCACTTGGATATCGCGTAGCGTCTCTCGACGCGGTAGCGCCGCAAGTAATAAAGAAACGTATCTATAACGGATTTGCCACATCGGATGCGTGGGAGCCGTGTATCGTTCCCTATTGCGATTTAGTTCATGATCGCTTAAATGTAGAGATA
>DIDE01000049.1 GCA_002417975.1 Eggerthellaceae bacterium UBA5808 | reverse complement strand
TCTATGTGCATGATGTATGGCCGTGTTGCTGGACAGAATGCTGCTACGGGAGCGTAAGCACATTACAAGCTATATCGCGCGCATCATGCGTCGGTGTCTCCGTCCCCCCTCGGACAGCGCGTGATGCGAGTTTTCCCTTGCTGAAAAAGGGTATATGGCGACGACCTCTTCCCTATGCGGTCGTCGCCATTTTTACACTATAATGCTGTTTGATGTCTTGGGTAAAAGGTTTGTCTATCATCGTTTTATGGGGGTATGCACTTTCCGCGCATAGGAGAAGGGATGCGCGGAAAGTGCATTCGCATATGGGTAGGGAGGAGTGCATCGATGAGCACGAGTACAATTAAAGATGCATCCGAATCATCGGTAGGTCGGGTGCTTCACATACAAGGGTCCGCACGTATGACGCAAATATTTGGTCTTTGTTTTTACTGGGCGTGGGTATATCTTTCGTTTAATACCACATCTTCGATTAACTTAAATTTAGGAACGGGCCCAAATCTATTATGGGTTCATCTAGCTTCAATGCTTGCCGGCGTTGTTACGTATGCACTTATTATTGTTGTACCGGGGCGCGTGTCGGCACTGTTTACGTCACGAAAGTACTTGATTGCTGCCGGTATTGTAATGGCTCTTGGTACAGCGTGTTATGCACTTCCCTTGGGGCAGCCGTTGGTGATCAGCGTTATTGGCGCCGTGCTAACAGGAATTGCATCCTGCTGGGTCGTAATCTACTGGGGAACGTTATTCAGCGCTTTGTCAGCACGAGATATTGTTATTTGTACTGCGGCATCCTTTTTTTGCGCGAATGTAATCTATTTTGTTTCGCTTCTTTTCCCACAGATGGTGGTTGGTGCACTTACTACCGTGATGCCGTTGTGCGCTGCGCTGTTGATTCCCGATAGTGCACATCTCAATCTTGAGGATAGTCAACTATCTCGTACGGTTGATCGTTCGTCTCATAAGGATGCTCATGCGCCCCAGTCGCGCACCAATGCTCATCGTGCTGATCGTGCGCTTCGGGGAAATGCCCATGAAACTGCTAGCCAATCTGGGGCAATTTCGAATAAGCTCTCATCGTATAAAGATTTGCCCTGGCGCGTGTCAATTGGTTTGTTTGTCGTTATGTTTGTCTACGGAGGCGTACGCGTTTTTATTGGTGTATCGGATGCTTCGGTATCTGATGGCTTGCTGCCGACAGTTCTTTTAACGTTTGCAGTAGCGATACTGTTTGCTGTCTGGGGAATTTTCTTTCAAGGCGACAATGCAAGTTTGGGCATGGCTTATAAAATGTCGCTTCCTCTGCTGGCGACAGTACTGCTGCTTGCTGCTATCTTTGGACAGGAGTATGTATCGGTTGTAGCTCCTATTGCGACGGTATGTGATATCACCATAGAGATCTTATCGTGGATGTTACTTGCCGACTTGGCTCGGACTACGCATGTGCCAGCATTTTTGGTATTTGCTTGTGGCCGTCTGGCCGTTCAAGCTGGTATGTTTGGCGGACAGCTTACGGGATGGATAGGCATTGGATACATTGCCCCCTTTGCAATGGTGAGTATTTTTGCACTGATGCTCGTTATGGGGTTTGCTTTTCAGGATCAGGATACGTTTTTGGCATTTGAAACGCCTACGCCGTCTGAGAGGGAAAATGTTGAACGTCTGGTTGGTCGTCCGATGGAAGATCATCTTGTCGATATTGCCGCTGCATATGGTTTGACCGATCGCGAGAAGGAGATCTTTGTTCTTTGGGCTACTGGTCATGGGTCTCGCTATATTCAAGATGCATTAACCATTAGTGCTTCGACGGTAAAGACCCATGTGCGACACATATACGAAAAATGTGGTGTGCATAGCCGCGCAGAAGTCATAGCACTGCTTGAACAAAGTCCCCAGCGATAAATGCGCATTGATGAGTATCGTCTGGCTCGAGCTACTAGTGGAATACGAAGAACAAGGGTAGGGGGGCAGCTTTATTGGGGCTGGCTATAATGGAGCACCTTAACGCTATTGTGCTGTTGCACTAAGGTTCATACGTCTAAACGTGTAAAGTGGGCGAACTCTAAAAAACTTTAGTCGCACTTTAGTTGGTTGGAGTACAATGAGGGCAACATTTTAGTGTTCATCTGTTTGGACACGTACGAAAGGAGCCGATTTATGGCTATCGCTGAAGTTGACTACATCTGGAAAAACGGAACGTGTATTCCGTGGGCGGATGCAACGACGCATATTCTATCCCACTCTCTCCATTACGGCTCTGCAGTATTTGAAGGCATTCGTTGCTATTACAACGAAGAGCAGGAAGCAAGCTTTGTCTTCCGTCTGCAGGATCATATGGAACGTCTGCATCGTAGCGCAAAAATCGCTATGATTGATATTCCTTATTCTGTAGAGGAGTTATGCCAGGCGACGATCGAAGTCATCAAGGCAAATAAACTCAAGGCATGCTACATTCGCCCAATTGTTTATCGTGGTTATGGTGTTATGGGCGTAGATCCAACGGGTGCTCCAATTGACGTAGCAATTGCTGTATGGCCATGGGATTCTTACCTGGGCCCCGACGCATTGGAAAACGGTATTGACGTGGGCATTAGCTCATGGCGTCAGCGTTCTATCAATGCTATTCCACCTGCGGTTAAGTCTTCTGCGTCGTACATGAATTCGCTTCTTGCAAAACTCGAAGCTAAAGAGCACGGATATGCCGAGGCTGTTATGCTCAACGAGGCAGGCTACGTGTGCGAGGGTACCGGCGAGAACCTATTTGTCGTACGCGATGGCGTTCTTTCGACTCCTCCGACATCGGACGGTTTGCTCGAAGGTATTACGCGCGATACCGTTTTGTGCCTTGCTGATGATCTTGATATTCCAGCGCTTGAGGAAAGCCTTACGCGTTCTGATCTGTACATTGCTGATGAGGCATTTATGTGCGGATCCGCCGCGGAGCTGACGCCGATTGGAAATATCGATAATCGTACGATCGGTAAACCAGGACCGATTACCAAGAAGTTGCAGAAGCGCTTCTTCGAGGTTGTTTCGGGCAAGGTTGACGACTACAAGGATTGGCTTGTCGAGGTTAAATAGTACATGGTCAGATGGCATAAGATCTCATTATGATTTTGCCGTGTGATGTGCAGAGAATATAAAGGGGCGGTAGGCGTAGAGATTATAGCGTCTGCCGCCTTTTGAACCGTTAGATAACGGTTTGCATCTAATAAGGTACGGAAGCTGTATGTTCGTAGTATGGCAAAGAGCAAAGGGTGAAGAGCGATTACAGCATCGAGCAAACAAACGTGTGAACATACGTCACAGGAAGATACAGATGTGACGTCGCGGGTGCGTACTCAGCACGTGCAGACATACGATTGTACGCTGCGCGACGGGGAACAATGCGAGGGTGTCTCTCTGTCGCTTAAAGATAAGCTACGTATTGTCGAAAGACTTGATGCGTTTGGCATCGATATCATTGAAGGTGGATTTCCTGCTTCAAATCCTAAAGATATCGAGTTCTTCGAGCGTGTCGCTCACATGAATCTTGCTCATGCTCAAATTGCAGCGTTTGGCTCGACGTGCCATAAGGGAGTTCCTGCTGATCAAGATCGCGAATTGCAGGATCTTCTAGCATCGCATGCGCCGATTGTCACCATTGTTGGGAAAAGTTGGGACAAACAGGTTCGTGAAGCACTTCGAACGACGCTTGAAGAAAATCTGCGCATGATAGGTGACTCTATTCGCTTTCTTAAGGATTCCGATGTAAGCGTTATCTTTGATGCGGAGCATTTTTTTGACGGATATCGTGCAAATCCGTCATATGCACTAGCTACGATAGTGGAGGCTGCTCATGCAGGAGCTGATACGATCGATCTGTGCGAGACGAATGGTGGCATGCTTCCCTTTGATGTGTCTGATATCGTATCTCATGTCGTAAAGGAACTTCCAGAATGTCAGATTGGCATTCACTGTCATCAAGATGCAGGTTGTGCTGTTGCGAATACGCTTGCTGGGGTACGGGCAGGTGCGACGCATATTCAGGCAACGGTTAATGGATATGGGGAACGTGTTGGTAATGCCGACCTATTAACGGTTATTGCCGATCTCCAACTTAAGATGGGATATCGTTGCGTCGATGATCTCTCTCAGCTAACTCACGTTGCCCAATTTGTTGCGGAAACCTGCAATAGAGCTCTGCCTGCACATCATCCTTATACGGGCGCCGCGGCGTTTGCGCATAAGGGTGGTCTTCATGCGAGTGCGGTTTCGCGTGATGCTACGCTCTATGAGCATATTGATCCGGCTCAAGTTGGCAATCATGATCACATTCTCGTGAGTGAATTGGCTGGTCGTGCTTCGCTACTTTCTAAGGCGGCATCGCTTGGATTTGATTTGCGCGATCATCCTGATGTAGTTGCACAGGTGCTGGCTAAGGTAAAAGATCGCGAAGCATTGGGCTATTCCTATGAGACTGCCGATGGATCGCTTGCTCTTTTGATTGCTCGAACGCTTGGCGTATATCAGCCGCATTTTACACTGGAGAGCTTCCGCGTCATTGTTGATGATCGTGAGGATACAGGCGCTCTGGCTAAAGACGCATCGAGCGAGGCAACGATTAAGATCCATGTTGCTGGAGATCGTTTTGTGGCAACAGGTGAAGGTATTGGACCTGTTGGTGCGCTCGATAATGCGCTTCGTATGGCGATCGGGACCTCTTATCCCGAACTTGATGCGATCGAACTCGTCGACTTTAAAGTACGTATTCTCGATGGGAACGTCGGCACGGGTGCAGTAACGCGTGTTATCATCGTAACTTCCGACGGCGAGGAGAGCTGGGGAACTGTCGGTGTAAGTGACAATATTATTGAAGCGTCGTGGAATGCGCTTGTTGAATCAATCGAATACGGTTTAATGAGAATGGGGAAATAAGTATGAGTGAGTTGCGTACGCCCGAAGTGGACGATCTACTCAAAGTATTAACAGGAGTGGATGACGAGGATACTGCGTTCGCTCTTCTTGAGGATCTCTTTACGATTCGCGAGATCAAAGAGACCTCGCAACGGTTATCTGTTGCTCGGATGCTTGATGCGGGGAAACCCTATGTAGCAATCGAGAAGGCTACGGGTGCATCGGCAACGACGATTGCTCGCGTATCTAAGGCTCTCAACTATGGAGCAGGTGGGTATCGAGCGGCACTCTCTCTTTTGGAGGAGGATAAGGATCGATGAAAAGACTTCTTATTGTAGTCGACTATCAGCGTGATTTTGTCGATGGATCTTTGGGGTTTCCCGAGGCAGTTGCGCTTGACGAACGTATTGCGTCGAAGATAGATGCCTACCATTCTGCTGATGATATTGTTGCGTTTACCTTTGATTCCCATACGAATCACTACCGTGCATCACAAGAAGGGAAATACCTCCCTATTGCACACTGTGTTATAGGAACGCCTGGATGGGATCTGTATGGTAAGACCGCTGAAGCTCGACTTGAGCGTGACCTTGCGTTTAAAAAGAATACGTTTGGATCGAACCAGCTATTCTCATATCTTTCGACGACAGATCGTGCATCTCAAGAAGAGGGCATGAACCCTTTTGTAAGTATTGAGCTTGTTGGTGTCGCGACTAATATTTGCGTTATTGCGAATGCGGTTATCGCAAAAACAGCATGTCCCGAAGTGCCGATTATCATTGATGCATCATGCACTGCTGCGCCTGATGCTCAGCTCTACAATAAGACGCTTGATGTCTGTGACGGACTGCAAATAAAGGTTGAGCATCGCGCGTAGATATAGCGGTTTTGATTGTACATTAAAGTGCAGATAGTACAGAAGTTGTTGCGGTAAGTTCGCGATGCAACCGATAGGTTACATCGCGGTTCTGTTTTAGCGTGGCATATGCTTGTCATGGCGATGCTTTAGATATAGGGCACCACTTCCGCATACGAATGCGCATCCAATAAGAAGCATACATAGTAGAGGAATGACATCGCCTGTTTGCACCGATAACGCAGCTGCTGAGGATGAGGGCGTTGTCGACGATGCTACTGTCGTGGTTGGACTTTGCGGCGTATTTGATGTAGGCGTATCGGGCGTATTAGGCGTTGTCGGTGGATCCGTTGGAGTCGTAGGGGGCGTTGTTGGTGGGTTTGTTGTTGGAGTTTGCACAGGGGTGTAGGCATCATCGCTCATGTCTTTGAGCTCTTTATAGGTTGTTTTATCTATTGTTACCGTTTTTCCTCTAAACGTGTACGTTCCTGCAACGCCGGAGACAGTGACAGTGTTTTTATATCCGTCGCCATCTTTTGCATCTGCGGCTGTTGTGTCAAGAGATTCGACAGCACTATCACGCACCTGTGCCGTATAAGTAACATAGGCTGTTTTGCCTTTTGGTATGCTAAGCGCAATTTCAGATGAAGTTGGAAGTACGGTGCTGCAAGTTACTCCGTCACCAGTTACTTTGGTTGCTTGTGGGGTAGTGAAGTAATCTGCTTTTTCGAACGCATCAAGAGCGTTCATCGTAAGATCGATATTCCCCGTATTAGCAATTGTTGCTTGATATGTGACTGTGTCGCCGTGATTAAAGCCGTAAGCATTGTCTGCATTGTTTTTGTTTGGGGCATCCGTGACACGTACTTTTGAAATGGTGTACGAGGGATTGGGAGCAAGCTCATTTATGAATGTCGTCCCTGATGTGGTCGTGCTCCAGGGAATCTCTGCGGGATAGGTTACATTACCATCCTTGTCAACAGTTATCGTATAGCGTGTATCGTCGAGAATATAACCAGTTGGAGCTGCTGTCTCCTTTAAATAATACGTATTAACGTTTTGTGCCTCGGTTGGACATTCGAGACTCGGCAGTGTGACAACTCCTTGGCTGTCTGAAGTGATCGTTCCAAGTTTGGTTGCCCCGTTAACTCCGCCATAGAGGTCGAATGTTGTTGCTGACGAAGTAATTGCTTTGCCATTGATATCAACTTTGGTGAACTGTGGTTTCTGTCGATAAGAAACGTAGACTTTGGTTTTACCCTGAATACCGCTTGCAAGCCATGTATTAACCTTGTCAGTTGCTGAGGTTGTTACCGTTCCTTTTTCGTCCACCGTATCGCTGAATGTTTGTGTTTTGCTCTCTACGAGTTCGCACGTTATGGGGTCGAACACTTGAACGGTATAACTGGCAACCTCGAATCCATTTTTTGTGTCGGCCTGTCCATCGACCTTGACTTGGGTAGAGTTGAGCTGGGTAAATCCTGTGGTGCGTGTCCCGTTTACTCCTGCTATACCGGTTGTTGAACCTCCCGATGTATGGAGTTTGTTTACTGCGATCTTGTCGGGATCTGTACCGGTTCCCGCTGTATAGGTTCCGCCGCGGATGTCGGCTCCTGCACTGTTTGATCCAATTGAATCGGTTGCAGAATTTGTTCCACGATTTATATTCCCGTCTGCTCCCGTCGTGTTTTGAATAGTATGTTGGTAGGGATCCGTCGCTGTGGTTGGATAACTAGCAGTTGGCGTTGTTGCATCTACTCCACTTATACTCGGTGTTCCGTTAAGACTGCCTGCGGTTATTGGTTCGACGGAAACGGAGTAATGGCTATGCAACGTAGATTCAAAATACCAATGAATGTCAGTAACGCTTGGTAAATTACCATCTGCTCCAATAGCTGCAGTTATTTTTGTTGAGTATTTGCTACCTATAACAATATCATCAGTAAGCCAACTGATATCATTTGTTGCTTCATTCCAGGTCAATTGTATCGATCTGTTGTCTCGCTGAATAGTAAAGCAGGTTGGGTCGTAATACCCCTCTCGGTTATCGCCGAAATATTTTGCCATTCTGTCGGTGAAATCAGTGTTGTCTCTTAGATTAACAGGAACACTGAGCTGAACGGTTTTTGGAAAGGCATCAATAAAATTGAGTGGATCGGTCTGCTTGACGATATTGCTGTTGTTGGGGACAACGCGCTGGTTTTCGGACATATTGCTATCGACGATGAGTCCTTTGGTGGCAAGCTGAGTGGATAAGTCCCAAATAGCTGGTAAGAATGAAAGTTTTTTCTCTTCGATAAAATCGCTAGATCCAAGCTCAGTAGTAATTTCGTCCCAGGTAAAGAATGAATATTGAAAGGTGACCGTGGATGGTTGGGAACCCATATCAAGCCATACTTCGCGAAGTCCTTGTATACTCGTAACATTTTGGGGGGATTGGACCAAGAGTAACTCGGAACTATTTGCAGTAATTGCTGCTTTGAGATCTTCTGCCGAGGCAGTGCTCGATAGTTTTGTATTGTATTTGAAATTGAGAAGTCCAATAACATATTCGCGAAATGTCATGCTGCTTTCGGTGGGCACGTAAGTGATTGCAGCGGATGCAGTGATTGGTACATCTAAAGAGAGCGTTGTAAGCGATTTTAGTGTTGTAGCGCTATTTGTCGTATTGGCGCTGGTGCTCTTCGCCGAAGTGGTGCCCGAGGGATTAGAACTTACTGTTTGATTTGTTGTTTGATTCAATGTTGATGGGGCTGTAGTCGTAGAAGAGCTAGTTGCTTCATTTGTGCCAGTAGATTCTTCTGAAGAAAGAGTTGTCCCCGGCGTAGCCGTTTCTGATCCATTGCTAGATGAGCTTGTTGAAAGAGCGTCTGTTCCTTGTGTGCCGTTTGTTATTGGACTACTTAATTCCGTTGTGCCAGACGAGGAGAGTGTATTTGCGTCGACGGCATAAGCCGGTGCATTTGTCGGCACAGATATAGAGGCTAATCCAATAAGAAGAACTGTGAAAAAGACAGGGAGGACTCTGTCTAAAAGCAAAGTATATCTTGGTGCATCTGTAGTGGATTTCATGGTTTTGTCACCTTACCGTTATGGTCCATTTCATGGTATATATGTTAAAGAGCATATAACAAATAAAATATATATGCAAAAGAAAACTGTATGTTGTATGCAAATGAAACGCATAGGCGAAGAAAACGAGTGCTCAGTGCAGATAGCGCTTTGTCTGTACATGAGCTGCATGTTCATTGCTTTTTGCAAGGTAATATGGCGAGTTTTTAAGATATTGAGTGCTCGTTGTCTGACGCAGGATTCCCTTGCTTTGTAAAAGATTAAGAATCCTTAATGTAATATATGAGAAATAACGAAATGGAGTGAAATAGTGCTGCTAATATAAATTATTTAACTAAGTTTTGTGAACTAAAAGTCTACATTTACATTTAATTAAGTATTTAGAAGCTTTCGCTGCATAAATCGATTGAAAGAGAGAAGGGACGCATATGGTGCAGCATGAAAGAACAGTAGTTAGTTGGTCTACAAATTTTCATGTGTAATGAACGTAAGGAGGAATACTTATGAGTAACGAACTTGTACGACACGGACGATTGAAATATTCAATAGCGGGATTATCTATTATTATGATGCTTCTCGTGGCATTCTGTATGACGATTGGAACGAATGCTCAGGCATTCGCATTTGATAACGGTGGTTTGACCGGGCAAGGGTCGATCACTCTTCATAAATATAAGACCGATACTGCTTCGAGTGTTACGGGAACTGGTGCTTCGGGCCAGAGCCCAAGTGGTACAACACTTCAAGGAGCTAAATTCACACTTTATAAGTTGAACACAAGCAAGGTGGAAGGATCGGTTAGCGGGACTTCTGCGGCGACATCAGCTCCTGACCAGGATGATGTTCCGACTTTTGTTCAAACGTATGGCGGTACGGTGCAGGGAACAGAAAAAACTGCAACTAATGCATCTGGCACGATTGCATGGAACAGTCTCGACCTTGGGTATTATCTGCTCGTCGAAGATGAGACAACTGCGCAGAGCCTTGGGGTTCACGTAGCGGCTCCGAGCATTATCACGGTTCCTTACTATAATTCTGCAACGTCTTCTTATAATAAAGATGTAGTCGTTTATCCTAAAGATGTTGCAAGCTCAGATATCGAAAAAACCCTTGTAAGCTCAACGCATGATGGATATGTCGGTGCAGGTGACGACGTTGAGTACAAGATCGTCTTTGAACTTGGTGCAAGCAAAGGGACACAAATTAAAACTACTGACGGATCGACTATGTCTTTGTCCATTAAAGATGTTCCTGTAGTTACGACGAAGCCAGCTGATTCTTCGAACTCCAGCAAGAATAGTTCAATTACCTCGCTTACCGGGGCTTCTGCAACTATCAAACAAAATGGTGGGCAATCAACGTCATGGTCTGAATCTGATGTTGCAAAGTATTTTTCGAAAACAAGTATTCCAGAGGCTACATCTATAGATCCTTCAACTACATGGACACTTAATAGCGATGGTGCGGAAGCTCTAAAGGCAATTTGGGGATCAGACGACTCGAATCCTATAACGGAAATAGAGTTTCATGTTAAAGGTGAAGTCAGCTCAAATATTGTTAATCTTTCTCTGGCAAAAGGCGTAACGAATACCGGTGTGGTTCAGGTAAAAGATACGTCTTCTAAGGTGCTAACCGATGGCAGTGCCACGAGTGCTGCAATCCCGACAGGGGAATTTGCTTTTAGTTGCCTTCAGCTTTCGGAAACGGATAAAACACAGGCAAGTGTAATGACAAGCTCAACTATGTGGCAACTGTCGAGCTCTTACGAAAATGCAACGAACGGTATTTATCTCAACCAGGGTAGCATTCCTGTACTAGTTTCCCCAAGGAATGGTGTGGTTTCTATAAGTGGTCTTGCTGGCTCAACAATGAAAGACAATGGGTCAACGTATGCCGCAGTCAAGGCTGCATTCGATGATGCTAAGAGCAATCCCGGTACAGCTCAAAAGGTAAGCTTATGGCTTAGCGAGACACTTGTACCAGATGGATATACTATGCTTACGACTCCTGTCGAAGTGAAAATGTCAATTACGTACAACAGTACGAGTAAACAATATACGACAACAGCATCAGGCGGAAATGTTCCCAATACGGCAACAGCAAGTGCCCAAAGCGTTATTACTTCGCACGGGACTTCATTCGGTGTTGTTACCTACAAGACTGGTCAGGCAGGTTCTGGATCATTCCAGCTGCCAAATACTGGTGGTGCCGGTGTCCTCTGCATGGTTATCGGTGGCGTTCTTCTCATGCTTACTGCCGGTGGATATGTTTTGTATCGCCGTCAGAAAAACCAGCAAATGTAATCATTCCAGCCCAATGTGCTGATCAGATTATATCCAGTTTCTGACGTATCGTATTCGGCCTCCGAGCGCAGATCATACGTTCGGAGGCCCCCGGCGTAGCCGTTATGAATGGTTAGGGATAGACAGGGATTGGGTCGAAAGGAGGAGCCTAATGAACGATAGCGTATCCTGCCGGAAGATGAGTATGGCTTTTGCTCTATGCTGCTTAGGCGCTTTGCTCTGTGTTTGTGTGCTGTATCCGCAGTGTGCATGTGCTTCTCAAGTGGGGTCAATATCGCTTACGGCGGCAACGTCTACTGCAGATAGCGATAAAGTAGCATCGAGCGGTTCAAATCCGGTTGAGGGAGTTAACTTTACTCTTTCTAAACTTTCTGATTATGCTGCCGCTGCTAATGGAGATAATCCTCTGGTTACGGTCGACTCTCTTCCGCTTGATTCCTTTCCTGCTCAATCTCTTGTGACTGATGCTTCTGGCCAGGCAAAATTTACGAATCTGGAGCAAGGCGTGTATGTGGTTGAGACGAGTGTTCCTCAGGGGTATCAATCGTTATCAAAATTCCTTGTTGCGGTTCCTATGACATCGCAGGAAAACAGTGCAGGTGAAACATGGGATGTATCGGTGTATCCAAAGCTGCAGCAGACGTCGACGCTCAGCTTAGAGGTACCCGACAATAAAGTGCTTGGTGTCGGAGATCAAACTACCTTGCACACCAATATGACCATTTCATCTGACCTTCGTAGTACGGATGCGAAGGGATCAACCGTTCCCGCATCTGAACTATCATTATGGCTCCAACTCGATGCTCACCTCGATTGCTCCACATCGAAGGGGTCAACCTCTATCTCGATTCTTAATACAAATGGATCGACTGTTGGAACGCTCGATGAGGGTATCGATTATATAGTGTCGTATGATGCGAGTCGCAATCGTACGACGTTGACCTGCACGGAGTCCGGTCTTAAAAAGGTGGCTGACACTTCTGGGGGACGGACACTTTCCGCTACTGAAGTAGTACAGGTAAACGAGTCCGCCTACGATACGACAGGTAAGCTTCCTATGAAGTCGGGCTATACGATTATGCCTGCGACAACATCTACGGTATCTACGGCATCTATGCCATTTATTTCGAAAGCTGCACTATCGCTATCGCCTGTCGCTGCAACATCAGCTTCGGCTGCGGTCACAGGAGAATCGAACGAAGCGTCGATAACGGTTGGTGGCATTGCAATTGACAAGTATCTAAGTGACAGTGATACGCGTCTCGAAGGAGCACATTTTAAAGTTGCAACAAGCAAAGAAAATGCTGCTCAAGGGACGTTTCTGCAGCGTAGTGCATCTCTGGGGGCGGCTGCGACAGATATCGAACTTGTTACTAATGCGCAGGGTTATGCCGAGATCGGGGGCTTGGGGAGCGGCTCATATGTGTTAGTAGAGACGCAAGCCCCTCATACAATTGATGAATCTGGTAATGATATTGAATGCACGTTGCCTACGGAGACATTTGATGTTGTTGTCAAAAGTGATGTTTCTCAAAATGTATCGACAGCACATATCGAAAATCATGCTTCTCAGACGCAATCGGGAAGCGAAAGCGCTTCTCAATCATATTCAGAGCCAAACGGAACAGAATCAAGCGGATCTATACAATCGCTTATTCCTGCAACAAATGACGAATGGAACATCGTAGGGCGCGTGCTTGCTGCTCTTGCGTGCTTAGCGGGAGCGGTGTGTCTGTTGACGGTGAGCATTCGTTTTGCCAGGAGCACTAGGTAAAGAATCGAACGCTTAAAACTGTGTATTTGAGATATGAGTGTACGGGTAAAGTGAACGGAAAAGAGGAATCCATGATGATTGTCAATCACATTGTTGCCGAGGCTAAGATCTATGTCATAGCTCTGGTCTTGCTGTGTGCGGTGTCGTGGTGTGTCCTGCCGTTCAATCCCATGTTGCAGCCCTCATATGCGGATTCGGATGATTCTTCGGTTACCGTTCAAACGGCGAGTATTTGTGGCGCTCAGCCGCTTGCTCAAGTTTCGTTTTCGGAGCTACCTGCATCGGTAGAGGATGACCAGGTCTTATTATTTACTATTGCCGCCAACGATGGTGCGCCAGCTGCGTCAGTACCGACAGGAAGCGCACTTTATTCTGCGGATGCAACGGTTGGGTCAACGGCACCGATCGATTTTGGCACTATTACCTTTACTGCACCTGGCCAGTATACGTATACGATTGCTCGTGCAGATGATACGTCAAACGTGATAACGACAATGGACGCACAAGTGGTAACGGTGATTGTCACGTCGGATTCAAATAATACGTTGTATGTTTCTGCGGTGACGAGCGCAGATCCTACAAGTGCCATTAAGGAATACAGCGAAGTTATTGATTGCTGTACAGCTGGACATACGTTTGCCAATGGAAACGGAGTAACGGCGGCATCTCTCTATACTGTTCCTGGTGGTATCGCTCATCGATATAGTGCGGGTGATCTCGAAGCGGTATCGTCGCTACTTATTGTTCCGACAGGCATATCAGATGATGCAGTAGTTCTTGGACAATCGGTAGGTACGTTTGAATACGCTGGGCAAGAAAATGGCATGGTGAATCCATCTGGCATATCGCTTGGGCAAACTGGAGTTTTTGATGAGTTTATACCGGCCGGGAAGCTCGCTCAGCATAGAGTTATGACTGCCCAAATTTCTCCCGATGCGATGGCTTCGATGACTATAGCTAAGGGCGATTCATACAATGCTTGGTATGATAGCCAAACAACTTCAGCTTTCGCACAACGTGAATATCTTTTATATAACGTCACCTATATAGATGCAGATTATGCAGATCTCAATGGCGCGCTGACTATAGATGGCAGCATCGCGACGGCAGCACCAGCGTTAGCGGCGTCATCGGAATCAGCGGTATCATTTGAGTCAACAGCGACGCTCGATAACGTATTTGTTGGCTCGACTACGGCGAGCGATAACTCCTCGCAGATTGCGGCATCAGATGCGGCGAGTGGAGCGAGTCCTTCAAAGGCAGTTAGCTCGTTTGCCCATGCAAAATCCTTACTTAATAAGGGTGGCACCATCTGGGTAGTTG
>DIDE01000113.1 GCA_002417975.1 Eggerthellaceae bacterium UBA5808 | reverse complement strand
GCAAAGCTACACGCGGTTGCGGCATAGAACCGGATATTCATTTGGCATGGACGCCTCAATTTCTTAACGAGGACGTTGATATGAAATGTGCTCTGGCCTGTTGTAACTCATAGCATTCTTACCTGTAGTGAAATGGAATTGAAGGCGCGTCTCGTCGATCTTCGACGATGAAATTACATTGCTTCTTGAAACAAAGTTTGGCTTATATCCAAAGTCACTAAATGTGAGGAGACGCGGATCCCCCCTTTTCCAACACCGCGTCTCTTCGTATTTGGTGACAAACTATATTAATAGAGAGCGAATGATTGACTGTTCCGGCTAACGTTATTTGTCTATATTCCCAGTGTCTAGTATGGTTTCCTTGCGTGTTGTATTAAACACGGCTATGAGGTCATTTTTACTATGGATTTCCATTTTTGAATAAAGGGCACGAGTGTGGGTCTTTATGGTATTGGGACTTAGATACAACTCTTCGGATATCTGCGGGAGGGTCTTTCTGTTTACAAGGCGCTCGAGAACGTCCCTTTCGCGTAGAGAAAGTTTGAAACGTTGTGAAAGTTTGTCGCAAGTCTTTTTGAATAGCATCGCATTATATTTTTCATAATCTAAATTTTGCTGTTCGCTCATACGACGAATTGTATCTTCTGCGGCCTTTGATCCAGCGTATTCTGTTTTAAAAAGAACGAACATCATGATGAATGCGGCATATAAGCACACCACAATAAGTACTATTAGCAACGAATCGTCTCTACCCGATTGTAACAGTGGCAACGATATAGAGACAGCTAATAGTGTAGGTGCGCTTACGAGACCTTCCATAATGCCAAAAACATAGAAGGCTTTTGACCTTGTACGGCTAACAAACGTGCAGAAAGCTATTACACAGACTACGCGTGCTGCATGTGTGCAAAATGATGCGACGGTGGCAGACGCGAGCCGAAAGCCTGATAGCAGAAGTATGCCTGCAATAAGGGCAGTGATTACAACAAAGACGACAATCTGCCCGGGCATGTTGTCATCAAATCGCTCGGTTTTTACGATGAAAAGAACTACAAGTGTTGCTGCAATTTCTACAAAATCCATGTATATGTTGCTTAACGAAAACGCATGATTCCCTAGATATAGCATTTGCGATATGGCGATGTAAAAGAGCATAAGGACGATAAGTGAATAGAGAATAATCATGGGGTTCCGCTTGGCTGATTTGCAGTCATCTGTTGGTGCGAAGCTTCTGCGGTTACTGTTGCATTCCATCGTTTTCAAGCTTCGTAGAGCGTAAAGTGCGAGAATTATCGCGACACACAAAGCCGGTATATGCGGCATAAACGAAATAGCAGTCATAACTAAAGTACCTGTTAAAAATCCGAGTGTGATAGTCTTACTGATCTCTGTGTCGTCTCCATAAGCATATATTCGGTACCAGCTTATGATTAAATACGAGAATGCAAGACCACACAGGATTCCTCCGACGTTCATACACGTGGGGAGATTGCCTGTCATGGATGGTAATATCCCTATTGTGAGGAGACCAGCTATAAGCATCAATCCTGCTGGCAGGGCTAGGTGAATCTCTCGATCGGATTTATGAGCGATAATTGCAAGAATGAAGCTTGTGATCATATAAGTGATCAGCATGCTCAAACTGAAAGGATCATTTGATGCTCGAACGGAATCATCCATGAGAAAAAGAGCATCTGAGCCGAATAGATTAAATTGCAGACCCCATAGGATTCCAAATCCGAGGTATTGGGATATTTTTGACATTCGACCTTTCAAATCGTTTTGCATGACGTGGCTCCTTGTATAAATAGAATGGAACCAGATTACACCAAAGATATGTTATGACAACTTGGAAACGAGGATCGGTTGTCAAACCTTCTCGTTTCCAAGCATATGATCTTTTGATTTGTCCTAAGACAAAGTCTGGATAATGTCATGCGAGATATGTTGTGGTAAAATTACGCATTCAGCAAAGTTTCGGCAACGAGGTATCCTGATGTGTAGGAGGTTACCAAGGCGGCACCGACGCCGGTATATGTATCGCTAAATAAGTTTGACAGGCACTCTACGCCAATGGCATAAAGGCCATCAATTTTATTTTCGCTACTGTCTAGTACGTTGAAGTCCGTATCTACTGTTACACCGCCGCATGATGTGAGATTGTTGACGCTGGTGTAAATAGCATATAAGTCTCCGCTTCCATATGCTGCCAGATACTTTGAATCCTTGCCACAAACGTAATCTTGTCCAGTCGAACAGGACTTTTCATATTTTTCGAGCTCATTTTGGAAGATTTCGGGATCCATACCTGCTGCTTTAGCGAGTGACTTAGCATCGGAACCTTTGTATCCGTCACCATTTTCGACCATCTTATTGAAAACAGTAGTTGCGTCTACCCAAGGGGTATCGAGATTGTATGTTGGAGCTTGGATTGGAGATATGGTTAGCTTCTCATCCACACCTAGGGCGGCGAGACCACTAGTCTCTAAGGTTGCTAGTTGTGATGCTGAAACTATGGTCCAGTGATAATCACCTTGGTACATATCTGAGTTAGCTGCTGCATCTGCATTGTACAGATTGGCCTCGTTTCGGAAACGTCTGCCTTTAGCGGTTGTATTCAAGAAACAAGGGGCATATGCTGCAAGAAATGGGTATTTGGCTTTCAAGTCATCATAGTCGCTTGCCAAGCGTTTGCTTGCTGACACATATGTTTGATGTGGCATCTGCATACCATAGTTTCTGGGTTTTGCTCCTCCAATAGCCCAGCACATTTCGAGGCCCTCGCCAATGTTTTGTGGCAGGCCACCACAGAGGGGACTGCGGCCAAACGCCTCTTTGACCATGTTATCGTTTCCGGCATATCCACCCGTGGCGATAACGACAGCCTTGGCGTTGAACTGTGTTGCTACATTGTCATCACTAAGTGCGATGACGCCAGTGACTGCTCCGTCTGAATTTGTTACGAGCTTCTTCGCGGTCATGTTATTGCGTATGTCGACGCCGGTTTGATCGCACATTGTCTTATAGAGAATTGGGCGTTGATCATAGGATGTTACAATCATCCAATTCATTGTGCCCATAGTATTCATTTCCGAAAACGACCAGCCAAATTTAGTAAGCCAATTGAACACTTCTTCGGAGTGGGAAAGGATATTGCATATTGCTGTAGTATCGACTTTCCAATGGCAGTCGGCTGTCCATTCATTTACAGCTGTGCCGACTTCTTCTGGTTTGCGTACCATGGCAGAGAATACTTGATTGGAAGCTCCACCTATCGAAGACGTTTTTTCCAAAAGTATGGCGTTAAGTCCCTTTTCTGCAGCATGTACTGCGCAGCTGATTCCAGATGCACCTGCACCCACTATCGCAACATCGCAATCTACAGTATTGCTTATGCTGTAATCTTTTGTTGCATCTGATTGATTTGCTGTTTTACTGGAAGATGCATTGTTACCATTGTTGCTGTGTGGTGCACACCCGGTGAACCCAAGAGTACCTATCCCCAATAGAGCTGCACCGGCGCCTCCTATAAAATCGCGTCGTGAAAACTCCAGTTTCTTTGTCATGTCTTCTTCTTTCCCCTAATAAATTCCTCATATGCTCTTTGTTCTTAAAAGCACGTCTAATGTAATGGTCGTGCCTTAATGACGATATCGCCTAAGTGTCGCGAAATCTTTGTTTTCTCGACGATTCACCTGACATGGGCGATGTAATCTAGTTTTTGGTTATATGAAGGGATTTATTAATCACGACATAATGCTTTAGAGGTGGAGATAAAAATCTCCATTCTTTCACATTGAAAAAGGTTTCTTTGTCCATTGCTCCGACTAATAAATAAATCAGAAATGAAATCATATATATACTATAAAACGTAATCAGTCGAACGGCTGAGCAATCCTTTTCTCTATGAAGTGAATCAAAGTTATGTTTTGCTAATTGTGATCAGGGTAGCAATCGTCCATAGCACCTTTTGGATTCTTCGAAATTTCCATGTGCGTCTACTGACGAATCCGGCGACGTTTGGATGACGCCGCTCCCACACCGCAGGCGCTCAACATCAAGCAGATGATCGTGGCGGCAGGTAGTGCATCATCGTCGCCAGTATTCACTAAGGTCGTGGCGGTTGTGGTCGCTTTTGCGTTTGCATCTGCAACTGCGGTTGTGGCCGGTTCCGTAGCCGAGGGCGGCGTGACTTCAGAATCGGGATCAGGATTAGGCTGAGGTTCCGGCTCGGGTGCCACTGGCACCCACCGGGCATACAGCGTGATGTTGGCCGTCACCGGGGTTGCAAAGTCATAAGCCACGGTGCATTCCGCATCCGTATACCAGCCGCCGAAGGTGTAGCCGGAATCCGTAGGATCATCGGGCTTGGCGGCCGTAAGGCCCTTGCCCACCACTTGGGTATTCGGCGCCGTGCCGACACCATTCATGTTAAAGGTCACGTTATAGTCGATCAGCCAGCTGTCCAGTAGAGCGCTCAGCTCTGTCTGTTCGGCTGCTGTAAGATCGGTCATACGCACTGAGTGATTCTTCGCTGGTGCCACATATCGGTGGATGTTGGGGTTGCTTACATCGGGGATGCGCACAGCATCCCAAGGGTCGGTACCGCCGTAGATCATCACCGAGTGCGCAGTGGTCGTTTGCGACCAGGCGATAAGTTGATTGCGCGTTGTATCAGAATACTGGAGTGTGGCTCGCTGCTCGGGGGTGAGAAATACGTTAAATACCAGGTCGGCATCCATATCAGGGGTGACGGACAGCTCATACTTCTTTTTGTCGACGGTGGGGTCCTTGGCCTTCGCTTCCTTATACGCGGCATCCAACGCTTGACGCAGGTACGAGAAATCCAGGTAGTTTTCGCCCATCTGCGTCCACGCCTGGATGTAGTAGGGAAAGAAAGGACTCTCCGCTGCAAATGAGTACACCGGAGCAATCGAGGTGAGCAGTATCTCCATCTCATTCAGCTTTGTCGTGGGGTCGGTTTCCTGAAGAACGTCACGGATAGAATCGAAGTTCTGATATGATTGCCATTCTTCGACGGCGAAATCCAGCACCACCATATCAAGCAGGACACCGTCGCTCATGTTGAAGGTGTATCCGCTCTTTGCGGCTTCATTCTTGTAATAGGTCGTCAACGCATCCCTGTTGTTAATGCATTCAACTTGAAATTGCGTTACCAGGTCGCGACATTCCTGTGCTTGCTCAGAAGTCATGCCGTTATCGCCGATGGTCTCGTACACATTCTGGATGAAACGGGTATCCTGTGTACTATTGCATAAGGGTGCCACGTAAGCTACATAGGCATCGACGTCGTTGGGATACAGACAAGCCTGCACGTTGGTAGAATAGCCGCCTTTACTGGCGCCGGTGAACACGCTCTTGCCGGAAAGCACCTGACCTATCTTGCCGATAATGGCATGAAAGTCCTGCGCGGCATTTTCGTCAGTCAAATATTCCCATAAATCCGCCGAGGTGTTGGAAAGACCTGCCGGCGTGGATTTTCCGAAGAAACGATATTCGACCTCGATGAGATTTGCATTATAGGTACGGCATATTTCGTTGCGATCGTCCAGACCTAGCAGCCCCGAATACTGCGGATACATGGCGTCGATCAGGCAATAGCCGCCTGTCTCAAAGACGTTGATATTGTCATCACCCTGATATCCCACTACGACACGCTGCTGGAAGGTGCCCAAACCGAGGTTGCTCCAATCGATGGGTTGCTCGATGGTGATAACGTATTTTTCCTTGTAGGGAAGGGTGCCATCCGCCAAAGGAATCTGTGTAATAGGTTCGACGCTTGTTACACCGTCGATGGCGGCTAACCGTTGTTGTAATGATGTGGCCTGGGACTCTTCAGCGTATGCGACCGATGGCTGTATACCGACCGTTTGCGCAGTTTGACCGACGGGTGCAAGTCCGAAAACGAGCGCCACGGAAAGGAGAGCCGCTAGCAGAGCTCGCCTTGCTTTTGCGCCGATCTGTGATTGATGTGTCGTGATGGTGCCCATGGGCATTCCTTTGAACTGCTCCCGCATCCCGATACGATATACAAATTATTGTAGGGCGCAGGTCTTTGAATTGCAAAACGGGTTGAGCCGTGGGTCTTCTAGCCTCGATACAACCCTGATAAGTATAGCGACATCGATTGCTCCACTGGCTCTTACCGTCGTATAGATCGTAAATCAGATTAAAATGCATGATAAAATCCGATCGAAAGTAAAGAATAAACCAGATTGCAAGGGGGTATCATGGACACAATTTTCCCATTTACCGCGTTGGCGAAACAACAGCCACTGGTGAAGCAGGCAGCCGGCAAGGATATCGTGCGCATCACCGAACATGGGTATCCTGCCTATATATTCGCCTCGGAAGAGGTATACCTGTATAAGATCGACGAGGCGGTGAAAAACGCCTTGCAGGAACAGGCTATACGTTCCGCAATCGAGAAGGGGCGTGAAGATTACGCCAAAGGGAACGTCGTGAGGGGGATTCAAGCCGCTCGTGCCGAAACGAAGAAACGGCGCAGCCATGCTGAGTAGGCTTATATTCACGGACAGTTTCCTTGATGACATGGATAAAGTCGAACTACCAAGTAAGTAGGATCAGGTCTTTTGTGCAGCATCCTCATCTAGTAAATATTGATAAGTATTCTATTTCGTATTGTTCGTTTAAACTTAATAAGAGAGAATATTGTCTGGTAGCTTGCTACCTTGGGTGTGCCTTCTGATGCTGCACATCATTCTTTCCTCATTGCATTTCCCACGGCTTTCTGTATATAATGCCGTACATGCAGATAGTTCGTATGCAACATAAACAGTTCTTACTTGAGAAACCGTTAGTAACGGTTTTATTCTAGTCTGCCTCGCAGATTTCTCTCGCGCCTATTGCGCACTATGTTTCGATCTCAAGTAGGAGTTTTTGCAATGAACTATTTTATTAGTGACACCCATTTTGGTCATGAGAATATCATCCGATTTTGTGATCGTCCCTTTGAATCCGTCGAACAAATGAACGAAGCAATGATCAATAATTGGAATGATCGCGTGACGGACAACGATCATGTCTATATTCTTGGCGACTTTGCATTTCGGTGCGTAACAAGTGTTGAGAAAATCCTTCAATCTCTATCGGGCAAGAAGCATCTGATTATTGGCAATCATGATAAAAAGTGGATGTCCACGCTTGATCTTGATACCTATTTTGAATCAGTTGACCATGCTGCGTATATTATTGATGACAACAAGCAACGTATATGGATGGCTCATTATCCAGTAATATGTCCACCTCGATTTACCTGGGCATTATACGGGCATATTCATAATAACAAGCCAGCTGAATGTTGGGATGCTCTCAAGAATGTCGATTTGGCGCTCAATTGTGGCGCAGACGTTAACCATTTTGCGCCGGCAACATTAGAAGAGCTCATAGCGAATAACAATGCTTGGAAAACTCAGGATTAAATAACGTTCAAAATAAAATACTTGCATTAGAAGAAGATCAGTCTTGCGCAAGTTCCGTGTTGTAAGTTCTAAGAAAGTCCTAAGGAAGCTCCATGTAAGCCTTAGGTAAGTCTGCTCTATGGCGCATAAACGTTTTCCGAGGTCAGGGGATCTTCTGTTTGTTGTTATACAAGGTTAGTTACTAACCTTGTATAACAGTTGCGCTTATACAAGGTTATACAAGGTTACGCGAAAGGAGGACATTATGGGGACATACGAATCAAAATATTGGTTGTCTGACGGCATCGGAATGAACCGCAAAGAAAAAAGGAGCGGAACCTATTATCTTTTTCTTCCGGACGCAATTTCTGATAAAGAAATCATGTTGCATGGAGATGCCATCAAGGCGTTTAATAAGGCTGAGGCTGCATTGGCTACACTGAACCGGACAGCAGATGATTCTGCAATCGCTGAACCAAGTGCTCGTTTGATTCTGCGATCAGAAGCGCTCGCCTCTTCGCGCATCGAAGGTTTGGAAATTCCAGCGAAGCGGCTTCTTGAAGAAGACGCCCTGCTCAGCTCAGGGATAGCCCATCATGCTACCGACAAAGAATCAGCGCTTCTAGGCAATATTGCGCTCATGGAAGATGCCGTAAACGAAAGTAGCCTCGCTGCTCATTTTACCGTTGAAGGTATTTCTCATAGCAATTTTTTGCTGTTGCAAAAACAAGTGAGCATGATTACGGCGGAAACATTCGAACGTCCCAAAATTGGATTGGCGGTAATCGAATTAATCCAATTAGTGCAATCTATGTTCCGCCAGATGCGGCGTATGCTCCTAACCTTTTGGACGACTTGGTACGCTTTCTAAATAACAAGGACTATCCGCCTCTGTTGATTGCTGCTATCGCTCATGCACAATTCGAAACTATTCATCCTTATGCGGATGGCAATGGGCGGACAGGACGTGTCCTTATTCATGCGGCGCTCAAAAAAGGTGGGCTCATACATCAAATAGTTCCACCCATCTCTTTTATTTTTGCCGCTGATAAAAAACGCTATCTAGCGAATCTTAATGCGTATCGTTATGAAGGAGACCCAAAGACAGAAGTTGCGATGAATGCAATTAATGATTGGGTCGAGTATTTTTCAAACGCCACGCTGCAAGCGTGCACTATGGCTCAGGAATTTGGCGAGAATATGTCGAGTCCTGCTTCTATTCGTCCATCGCTTCAGCACACTTTAAAAGGTATATGAGTATAGGCGCATTACATGCACAACAAATATAATAAAAGCCAGTTACTTCTAAGTGAGGGTTGTCTGGCGCGCAGGATGCGCGCTTTCTGAACAGACTCCCAGCTTAGAGCTAAAAGCAAAGGTGAATGCTCATGAGCAATCCTCGTTCGAATGATGTTCAATCGTATAGTTTGATGAGTAAAAATAATAAAATCTGTGACTTTGTATACGACGCCTGCAAAGAAGTGGTCACTCATATTGAGCATATTGATAACGAAATCGTGGCTCCACTTGGGGTTTACTCAAGACCTGGGCAGATTAATGCTTATGCGCTTACGCGTTGGATTTCAAAAAGATGTATGCCCGCTTTTCGATCATCAATGTCTAGCTATAAAGTAGCAGGTCATGCGCTATCTCCCATAGATCTGATGTTTAAATCTTTAGGTCTGAATCTCTCTGATCAATATTGGTTTTGTCCCTGTGGGTATGACTTTGATTGGAACGCACTCAATTGCTTTGATAACAGCTATCCATCAACAATGAAGTCGACTAAAACTCAAGCAGCTACATCAGGATTTGTCCCGCAGCCGGATGCGTCAACTCAAGGTGAGCTCGATAAACACTGGTTCCGAGATAGCGATGGAATCAACTGCTTAAGAAAAGCTGGATCAGGCCGTGCTAATCGCGAGCCCTTTTCAGAGATTCTTGCTTCAAAGATGCTCGCGCGCCTACTACCCGACGATGAATACGTCACGTATACCGCAGATTCGTATCAGGGTGCAGTATGGTCGCGTTGCCCAACATGTATTACTACCGAAACAGAACTTGTTCCCGCTGAAGATGTATATACATATTTTGGCCATAGCGAGAAAGACTTTTTCCACCAGTATCATGATGATTGCGTCGCCTTAGGCGTTAAAAATATTTCAGCAGCACTCGATAAAATGATTGTGTGCGACTATCTTATGTCTAATCCTGATCGTCATACCTATAACTTTGGGTTAATCAGAGACAGCAACACGGGCGCATGTAGAGCGGCGGCGCCACTTTTTGACAACGGTGCAGCTTTTGGCGCTCGTCAAAGTCAGTATGATATCGAGCACGGGTTTCCTTATATCTCTCATCCGTTTTCTGAGAATCCGTTTGCGCAGCTTGATTACGTACAAGATTATTCCTGGCTGGATCTTAGTGCGCTTGATGGATTTGAAGCGGAAATACAACAGATCCTTTCTTCTAATCCGTCGATGAATGAAGCAATGATTACGTGTCTCTCTAAGAATTTTGTACACAATGTTTCCGTTGTGAGCGATGCTCAAAAGCAGCATCTATGTTCATGAAGATTTATAACGAGCATCACAATAAGGACGAGATAGGGACTCTAAGGGCGCCCGAATACTATATGCGTGATACACGGTTCTGCGAAACACCCATTGCTTTGGCAAGCTGAACTTGTGTCGTATGACAGGCTTTGCGAGCTTCGCGCAGATTATACGCATCAATGGTTGCTTGCGTATACGCACGAGCTTGATCCATTTGTTTATGAGTGATGTTGCGTTTGCACAAATATTTATTAAGATTAGCCATTGATTTCTCCTAACTTCTCAATATGCTGACGATATAGGTTCTCTGCTCGGGGGATGGCTTTTTTATGCCATCCAAGTTCACCGTACATTACAACCATGTTTGGCATGAGGCATGGATGAGCTTGCTTGCTGCGTTGTTGATGTCATTAAGAGAAACATCCTGATATCTGTTACATAGCCATGATGCATATATATCGACGATACCTCCAGTAATGTATTCGATAGGAATACGGAGATCAAGCGTAGTATGTTCAGTTGGCGCGCACGTTTCGATGACCCTGTCAGCTATTTGCTGCTTCATATCCGTAAGAAATGCTATGGCATGTGGTGCTTGCATGAGATTACGGTAAACAGGGAGATTTGCCTGAAGGTACTCGGCAACTTTCTTAAGCGTAGGGTCGGGATTGCCCATAAAGGAGTCTTTGCTCGCTGTGTCCGCTACTTCTAGAACCTGTTCAGACACATCGTGGAGAATGCAACGCAGCAGATCGTCGACATTCTCAAAATGCGTATAAAATGTGCTTCGATTGAGATCGGCACGGGATGTAACATCAGTTACAGAGATCTTTTTGGCATCTTTTTCTGAGAGCAATTCCGCGTAGGCTGTTATTAAAAGTTGTTTTGACCTTTGCGAGTTCCTATTTTTTTCGATGCCTCTTGTCCCCTTCAATGGACTACCTCCTGTCATGAAATTTCTGTTGAGAATCCAACGCTTTGTTTGTGAAATGTTGGAATGTCGACATTTCATATCAAAATTGCTGATTGAAATACCTAAAGCAGTTCCATAGTCTAACAGATGTCTAAATAACAACAACTGTTGGAATGTGGTGAAATGCCAGTAATTGAGAAGGTATTCAGATTTTGTCTGAAGCACAGAAAAGCTGTGATCACGTTTTTTGTCGTGATGGCCGTGTTTAATATATTCTGTATTGCTCAAGTTAAAGTTAATACAAGTTTTAATGATTACTTGCCAAAAGATAGTCCATCAACTGTTGCTCTTAATGTTATGGACGATAACTTTGATGAGGAAGTTGACAATGCAAGAGTATATGTCACTGGAATAGACCAGGAACAAGCAGCTGAACTCGATAAACAATTTGCCGAACTTGGATTTGTGATCGACTCTAAATGGCTTGGCGATAGCCTTGATCCTTATGTGCCACTTGAGATGCAGGATGAGCAAAAGGTCGCAGAGTGGAAAGACGATGATGGATGGCTATTTCAGCTTGTTGTTAATGAAACACTTACGACGGATCAAGTCCAAGAATTGAAATCAACAGTATCTTCGGTATGCGATGGTGCAACTGCTGCAGTTGATGGTGATGCTCCAACGAATGCCGAGGTGGACACAGTAGCCGATAGCGATATGAGCAAAATCTTGCTTATAGCGATTGCGGTAGTTCTGCTATTCATGGGGCTTGCGACAAAGAGTTTTCTTCATCCGATCATTGCCCTAGGTGCTATAGGCATCGCAATTATTATCAATATGGGAACAAATATTGTACAGGGTGAGGTTTCGTCGACTACTCAATTAGTTGTAGCGGTGCTTCAGCTTGCTGTCTCAATGGACTATTCAATTGTGCTCCTTACTAATTTCGAAAAAATGAGCAGATCAGAACCGGATCCATTTGAAGCGATGATTGCCACGATGGTCAAATCATTCCCCGTCATTCTTGCCTCGGCATGCGTTACATTCTTCGGGTTTTTATCGCTTGTTCTCATGAGATTTCTTATCGGTGTCGATATGGGTGTCGTGCTTGCAAAAGGAATCTTTATCAGCTTTTTTGCAATTATGTTTCTTATGCCGTGCCTTATGTATGTGCTGCGTCGTGCCTGTGAAAAGTTGTCGCATAAATCGTTATTGGGAAAGGCTCGGGGATTCTCGCGTGTAGCTATGCGCGTTGGTGTGCCAGCACTTGTAGTGCTTGTTATTGTTGCTCCCATTGCTTTTACGGCAGAAGATATGACGAATTTTAGTTTTGGCAGCAACGATTTGCTTTCGAGTGAGAATCAAGTATCGCAGGACTCTGCGTACATTGAAGAAAAATTTGGTGCAACGGAAACATGGGCAATACTTGTGCCAAAAGGTGAATGGGACAATGAAAATGCCATCGTTGCTAATCTCAAAGCTTTGCCTGAAACAAAATCGGTGACATCATATTCGACTATGGTCGGTTCGTCCATTCCTACTGAAGTGACTGGTTCGGCTGCAAAGTCTCTTATTTCGGGCGATTATAGTCGTATCGTTCTTACTCTTGGTATAACAGGGGAAAACGATCAGGCCTACGAACTTGTTAATGAAGTTCGATCGATTTGCGCGGAACAGTACGGCGATACCTATTATCTTACGGGTACAAGTGTTGCAACAAGCGATGTCAAAGATGTTGCTATGAGTGATGCGCCTACGGTCAAAATAGCCTCTGCTGTTGCAATTGGCATCGTGTTGCTTATTATGCTGCAATCTCTCTCGTTGCCTTTGATTTTGTTGCTTGCGATTGAGGCATCGATTTGGATTAATTTTTCTGTGCCTTATTTTATGGGATCATCTCTAAACTATATTGGCTATCTAGTTGTTGATGCCGTTCAAGTTGGTGCCGCAGTAGATTACGCAATCATTCTTGTTCATGAGTATCTTGGCGTACGTAAGAAAATGCCAGCGAGGCAAGCTGCTATGGAATCTATTGCGCGCGCAGCAACGCCTCTTTTTACCTCGTCGGGGATACTTATGCTTGCTACGCTCGGCGTTTATTTTGTAAGCGCGTGTCCAATTGACCAGCAGCTTGGCATACTTATTTGTCGCGGAATTTTTATTGCTGATGTAATTATTTTTGCTGTTCTGCCGACCTTACTCGTTCTTTTTGATCGAGTAATTGATAAGACGTCGCGACGATTAGATTTTTTTAAACCAACCAAAACGAATTCTGCTGAGAAGCTTTCGAAATCCGACGCATAGAAATAGGGAAGCATTATCCCGATATGGAGGCATGTCTGATGAATATAACTGAAAATACTATATCCCAACGAAGTTTGCATTTGATTCAAATGCTGGTAGCTGTATTGGTCTCGTTCGCGCTTCTAGTACTGCCTTCAGCAGCATATGCTTCGAACGATACAGCGAAAAACGAAATTGTATATGCAAAAGCAGATGCATCTGGTAGTGCCAATGGCGTGTACGTAGTTAATTACTTTCATTCAAATAATGATACGACGGTGAATGATCCTGCGAATTACGAAAATGTGATAAACCTGACGGATAGTCAAACATTGGAGCAAAATGATGGCTCTGTTGCTATTAATCTTGAGGGTGGAAAAGCGTTTTATTATCAAGGGAATATGTCTTCAGACACTGCTTTGCCCTGGGATGTGAGTGTGAATTACTCTCTTGATGGAAACAGCGTAGATGCCAATGAACTTTCGGGTGCAAGTGGAGAACTTGCTATTGATGTAACTATTACCGGAAAAGAAAATTCGGATTTTGCAAAAAGCTATATAGTGCAAGCCGAAACTTCTTTTGACAACGACAAGTTTGTTATCAAAGATGCAGGTGACACGACTACACAAAGTTCTGGATCAACGACGACAGTAACTGCATTGGGCCTGCCTGGCGAGACGATGCATTTCAAAGTAGTCGGAGATGCTACGAACTTTAGTTATAGTGGATTGCAGATAGGGGCTTTACCACTTTCTTTATCAGTTGATCTTTCGAAGCAAAATACATCGGAGCTTTCTTCGAGTACTGGCGTACTCGAAGATGCAATACTTTCGGCATCACAAGGTTCTAGCTCTTTGCAATCTGGAACATCGAGCCTTTCTGAAGGGGCTGAAAATCTTGCATCTGGGCTTAATGAAATAGATGCAAATGGGCCAGCGTTGTCTAAAGGATGGAGCAGCCTTAGCGATGGTATAGCGCAAGCTGCTGAAGGCGGATCGGAACTTTCTAGCTCAATTGCTGGTGCGCAATCGAGCATTAATGCGTCTTCGGAAGAATATCGTTCGGGTGCTGAATCATTGGAATCAGCAAAAGCAGCGTATAGCACCGCAATGGCGACGGCTGCGGCTGAAGCAGCAAAAGGTTCTGTAAGCGCAGATACTTTGGCTCAAATTAATCAAGCAGTTCAGGCGCTTGCGGAGGCAAGTGGCGATGCTGGAGCATATAAAGCGCTTTCGGGAACAGCTGATGGTTTGTCGGATCTTTCGGCGGGAGCTGCTACATTAGACAGTGGTCTATCCACGCTTAATAGTTCGACAAATGAATTTGACGAAGGGCTCAACACGTATATTACGTCAGTAGGATCGGCAGCTGATGGTTCTACGCAACTTGCAAGTGGAGCAGAAACGCTTTCTGCTGGATCAAATGAGCTGAATAGCGGTCTCTCCTCTCTTGCTGCTGCTACGAAAAATCTAGATAGTCAGATTATAGAAAAAGCTCAAGAACGAATAGATGAAAGTTTAGGTAAAGATTTCAAGAATCATTCGTTTGTTGTTTCTGATAATACAAATGTTGCTGCAGTGCAATTCGTCTATATAGTTGACGGTGTTTCTGCGCCTAATTCTTCTAGTAAATCAGAGGAAACAAAAGCTCAAGATACTTCATTTGAAGATCGTCTTATGGCTGTATTTAAAAATATGTTTGGTTCCTTTATCCAAGAATAGCTACCGTCAAAAAGCATTTTATAGAAAGCGCTTACATTAAAAACTGTATCTGTGAAAACCTTAACAATTTGTTAAGGTTTTCGCTGTCTAGTACATCTCCCAATGCAACCCATGAAACAGCACGAGCAATCTGCTACAATAAGCGGCACATCATTACCACGGTTTTAAATTCTGCGTAAAGCCACGGTGCTATAGTTCTAAATCCTCCCATTTAGGGCATTTCTACTTCTGCATAAGCATTCATAGTTCTGCATGGTCTCGTATATACGAGCATGTACACGTTACTTCTGTGCAACGAGTAGTGTGTACATAGAGCCATCTTGAGCAACTTCATGTTAAATAATGCCCAATAATCCCCTCCGATCATTAGGTATATTTCGCACGTATGCATTGGCTTACATAGCCCTATGTGCGAATACAATGAAAGGATTATCAATGAAAAAGTTCCGTATCCTTGTTGCGACGCTCTGCGCCGCGCTTATGTGTGTATGCGTGCTTGGCGCATGCTCTTCGACGTCAACGACGCAATCAAGCACAAGCCAGAATGCTTCGGACGGATTCAAATCAAACATTATGTTTTGCGGATCGACCTCGCTCTATCCTATTATGTCGTCGCTCGCATCGTCGTTTACCGACACCAATGCAACATGGGATAAAGTTGATAGCTCGTTCCCTAAAGATAACGTCTCAATTTATGTCGCACCTGGTGGATCGGGTGTTGGCGTGAGCGCTCTCAAAGATGGTACCTGCGACTACGGCATGGTCGCTCGCACGCTGAGCGATTCCGAAAAGCAAACGCTTGGCGACTACACCGAATACCAAGTTGCAAAAGATGCCCTAACGGTATCGGTCAATGCGCAAAATCCGCTGTGTGATATCGTTGACAATCTTGATACGGATACGATTCGGGCGATATTCGATGGCGACCTTACCACGTGGAATCAAGTCGATCCTTCGTTGCCCGATCAGAAAATTCAGGTCTATATCCGCGACCTATCAGGTGGCGCTTACGAAGTATTCCAGAAAACGATTATGGGCGATAAAGAAGTAACATCGTCTGCAACGCAATCAGCATCAATGACCGAGCTTGCTACGAATATTGCGAATAATCCCTGGGCAATTGGTTATGCTGGCTACGGAGCTTACACGAAAGCAAATAAATCTGGTGCCGTCCTTCATGCGTTCAAAGTCAACGGAGTAGAGCCGACTGTTGACACGATTAAAGACGGATCGTATACCATTCAGCGCCCCGTTATGTTTGTAGGAAAAGGAACGCCAACCGATTCTGAGCAGGCCTTTATCAACTATGTATTCTCGCAAAAAGGGTATGACGTTGTAGAAGCTAACGGTTATATTCCTGCGTTCACCCCGGGTACTGTCGAAACTTCAAAATAGGCATTCATGGCATTGAACGCACAACATCGAAAACGTCTAAGTGAGCATGCGGATACCGTATGCTCACTGGCTATTCGTCTTATTGTCGCAGCATCATGCGTGATAGTGCTACTGGTGTTTGTCTATATTGCCTACGAAGCGTTTCCCTTTTTCCAAGCTGTTTCATTGAGCGATTTTTTGGGTGGCACCAAGTGGATGCCCATAGATTTTGGCAATGGGACATCGTACGGCATAGCCAACTTTATAGGTGCAACGCTGATGACCTCGGGACTTGCGGTTGCGTTTGCACTTCTGATCGCAATTGGAGCTGCGCTCTTTCTTTCGTGCTCAGCTTCGACGCGACTTAGGCAAATGATCTACCCCTTTATCGATATGCTTGCTGGCGTCCCGTCGGTTATCTTTGGATTCATTGGTCTTGTCGTGGTTGTCACGTTTTTCATTAACAAGGGGATCGCGCAAAGCGGGTGCGTTTTGGCGGCATCGCTCGTCCTTGCGGTTATGATTCTTCCGTTTTTGGTAACGTCCATGAGCGAAAGTATCGTAAAAGTTAAAAAGCAGTGTTTGCCAGCAAGCCAGGCGCTTGGCGTTGATCGTTGGTATGCCGTTGCCCATAGTATTTTGCCGCTGTCGCTCAAGTTTTTTATTCCAAGCATCGTCATGGCATTTGGCCGTGCAATGGGCGAGACGATGGCCGTGCTTATGATCATTGGCAATGCCAACGTAGCCCCGACACTTTTAGGAAAAGGCGAATCAATTGCTTCGCTTATTGCGCTCGAAATGGGCGGTGCTGTTCGTGGCAGTATGCAATATCATGCGCTTTTTGCAGCGGGCTTTATTTTGATGGTGCTCATTTTTGTCATCGATATTGCGATGTCGCGCCTATTAAAAAAGATGCAAAAGTAATGGCAGACAATCAATTACAACATATCAGTAGCCAAACGCAGCATGCTAATGCTGCGCCACGAAAAACTAGCGACCACCTACAACAGTTTGGCATGCAACCACAGCAAACTAACGCTCAATCGCAGCATAGCGGCAATCAACGACATACCAGTACTCCGTGCCATATTAGCGGTCAAATCGTACGCTTGTGGGCGTATGCAGGAATCATTATTGTTGTCGCAATCATTGTTGCGTTGTTCGCGATCATCTTGAGTCAAGGAGCGTCATGTATATCCTGGGACTTCATTACGCAGACGCCGGGAGGGGATGAACTCGGATCCGAAGGCGGTATTGCGCCGGCCATTATCGGAAGTTTGTGGCTTACAGGATGCGCGCTTGTTCTTGGTGGCATTCCTGCGCTCGTATGTGCGCTCTATCTTACGTTTTATTGCCGACATGATCGCATTGCATCATGCTTGCATGTGCTGCTTAATGGACTTGCTGGTACGCCATCGATTATCTTCGGATTGTTTTCGTATAGCTTTATTGTCCAGGGTCTTGGCATTGGCCGTAGCGTATTTGCCGCGGGTAGCGCTCTTGCCCTAATGATCTTTCCTTTTATCGAGATCAGGATTGAGAAGGCATTCCAAGAAATTCCGCATAATCTTATTGCGTCGTCATATGCTCTAGGTTGTTCGCGTCTGTATGTGCTTCGAACGATTTGTATTCCTTGCAGCATAGGCGATATAGTTGCCGCATTTGTTCTTGGCGGATGCTACGCAATGGGTGCAACGGCGCCGCTTATGTTTACCGGCGGAGTTGCGTTTGCTCCTGCGCCGCAAAGTCTTACCGATCCAGTGATGGCTCTTCCGCTGCACTTGTATCTTTTAGTCGCACAGGGCGATTCTATGACACAGGCATACGGAACGGCGTTTGTGCTCATGATCATTATTCTTATAGGGAATGCGCTCGTTGCATATGTTGCTTATCGGAGAAAGAAACAATGGAACAACAGCTAATACATCCGGCAGCGCTGAATATCGATGATCTCTCGACATACTATCATCAGCAAACGGCACTGCATCATCTTTCGTTTGAAGCTCCCGCGCATGCGATTACCGTCATTATCGGACCATCAGGATGCGGTAAATCGACGCTGCTCAAAACAATCAACCGAACGATCGAAGACGAAGAAGATACACGTTGGGACGGAACCGTTACTCTTTTTGGCGATGACACTAAAAAGATGAGCAAAGAGGAAGTCCATACTAAAATCGGACTCGTTTTTCAGACTCCCGCACCGTTCCCGTTTTCGATCTATCGCAATATGACGTATGCCCTTGCATACCACGGAATGCATGATAAACAGCAACAGTGCTCGATCATCGAGGAAAAGTTGCGCATCGTTGGACTCTACGATGAAGTATACGATAGGCTCAAAGAATCGGCTTGCGCACTATCGGGTGGGCAACAGCAACGTTTATGCATTGCGCGTGCACTTACGGTTAATCCCGATGTTCTTATGCTTGATGAGCCCTGCTCCGCACTTGATAGTAAAAGCACGCATGCAATTGAGCGGACATTAAAGTCGTTGAGTAAAACAACGACTATCGTGCTGGTTACCCACAATATTGGACAAGCTCGACGGTTGGCGGATAAGGTGATCTATCTTTCGGACGGATCCATTGTTGAGCAAGGGAGCGCACAGCAGATGTTCACACAACCGCGAGACCCGCGCACGGCTGAGTTTATTGATGACATTGGTAGTGCTGTGTAATTTAATAGTGCTGATAGCACTGGTGAGTTTGATGGCGCTGACAGTATTAGTGAACTTGACAACATAAATTATGCTGATGGGCCTGGGGAGTAAGCGCGCGCTAAAGGTTCTTACTAGTTGTACGATTGTGGATGCGGATTCTCGTTTGTTTCTTATTCGTATGGCTGTACCGTCTCGACTAACAAAAACGCTATCCGCTAGTATTCCCCGTATTTCCGACGGATACGTTCGAGCTTGCGTTTCCAAGGTGCATAGATAAGCGCAAGAAATAGCGATGTCGAAATCGCATGACCTATATTAAAAGCTGCACCTGCGCCATAAGCAGCGAGTGCACCTTGCCAGGTCAGAGGGTTCACATAACCGACGACATAAAATGAGTCGAGGATGAATCCATAGAGGAACGAGAGTACAAAACCCCAGACATAGATTGTCCACGATCGTTTGAACGCTCCGTATTGGTACAAGACGCCGCCGAGATATCCGGCCAGACCCCATGCGTACATTTGCCAGGGAGTCCATGGTCCTTGTCCCAAGAACATATTCGAGACGAGTGCTGCAAGCGCGCCGACCATGAACCCGCTTCGTCTGCCAAATACGATGCCTGCAATAATGCAAATTGCTGTTACGGGTTGCACGTCGGGGATAGCAGCAAATAATAAACGTCCCGCAATGGCGAGCGCAGCAAGGACAACGATAGGCATAATTTGTCGAAGCGCAGGTCGTGAGGTCTCAAAACCAGCAGCGCATACAACAAGTGCTGCAATTACAACTACAAGGGACAAAAGTGCTGCTTGTGCTACGTTGAAATAGACGCAAAGCGCAAGGGTCAAAGGTACAACAATAAGCAACGGCACTTCGAGTTTGCATAATATGCGCGCCCAACTCTTTGCTGTGGTGTTACTTGCAGCCATTGAGTGCCTCCCGCTCCGCAGCACTTGGTCGGAAGAATATGCTGTCTGCAAAAAAAGTAGCGGGTGGTTCGGTTGCGGTTGCCTCGCCATCGAATACCATCGTTACCTGCGTTGCAATCAATTCGGCAAAAGCCAGATCATGCGTTGCAAGGACGATGGTCATGCCATTGTTACGGCAGGTGGTGAGCACCTGAGCAAGTTGACGTCGCGTAGGAGCATCAAGACCCTTTGTTGGCTCATCAAGCAGAAGCAACGATGGTTGCGTTAGTAGAAGTTTTGCCAGTGCAATTTTTTGCTGTTGACCACCTGATGTGTCATAGGGGTGCTGGTCTTTAATGTCTTGTATAGCAAGGCGTTGCATCCATTGTTCAACATCATCATCGCTATACCCAGCATCTTTTTGCCATGCGTGAAGTTCTTCGGATACGGTGTCGCTTAAAAACAGTGTTTTGGGATTTTGCGGCAAAAACGCTTGGCAATCATGGGCGGCATTGCAAACGTGGCCGCGCTCAGATTTAAGTGTGCCGGCAAAAAGTTGCAGCAGGGTTGATTTTCCGCAGCCGTTTCCACCAACAATGGCGTGACATGTCCCTTGCTCGATCGATAGATCGAATCCTTTGAGTACCCATGGGAGCGAGCGATCGTAGCGGAACCAGACATTCTTGCAGCTAAGAGTGTTGGTTTTGCTAGAGGATGTTGCTGATAGGGGCGAAGCGCTAGCTGAGCTATCGGCATGTTCCTCGGTTAGATTAGAACGGTCAGTCGAGAATGAAGACGCATCTGGATGAGCGGTCGAATGTCCCGTTAAAGGATGTACATGCGGGTTAGTGGATGCATAGGCTACTGGGGCGAATTGACTGTCGACTTGTCTATGAATTTCAACGCGTTCAATGCCGCTTGGTTGCAATACATATTCATCGGTCGCATACGCACGCATCTCATAAGGCTCATGCGTTGCCACCACAACGACGATGCCTAGCTCGCGATTAATACGAAACAGGGCATGAAGAAAATTCTTAGATGCAACGGGATCAAGCTGTGCAGTTGGCTCATCAAGTACAAGTATGCGTGGTTGCATGACGAGCACACTTGCCAAATTTAACAGCTGTTTTTGTCCTCCAGATAGTTCATCAGTTGTGCGGTGAAACCAGGATTCAATCCCAAAAAAATGGGCGATTTCGGCTACGCGGCGGCGAATTGCTTCCTGCGGTATGCCAAGGTTTTCCAGTCCAAACGCAAGTTCATGCCAAACGGTATCGCAGACAATTTGAGTTTCAGGACTCTGCGAAACGTAAGCGATTGTCTGAGCACACCGATGAGCATCCCACTTCTGATCAGGTGAAGCGATATCTTCTCCAAAGACCTTAATGTGTCCCGCCATTGTGCCCGAAGGAGCCAGTATAGGATGAGCACAGCGCAGCAGCGTCGTTTTGCCAATGCCCGTAGCACCGCCGAGCAGAGCGAACGAACCCTCTGGAATGTGCCAACCGATATGATCGAGCACAGAATGAGGCATCTTGGGATAGGTAAATCCAAAGTTATCGAATGTTAGCGCATCCATCGGATACCTTCTTTGATCGATAAAAATGTTGGGATTAGTACGAGTACGATATAGGGAATATAACCCCACCATATACGTAGCATTGGCATTGTCGGGTAGAACCTATATTGCGAAGCTGCCGTCCAAGCTAAGAATGCGCAGCAGACAACAAGCACGAGGAGGACAACCGATACAATGCCATCACGTAAACGAAAACGATAGCGCGCGTATGAAGTGCGTGTATGCGAAGCGCCGAATCCACGTGCACGCATTGCATCAGATGTTTCGAGACTGTCCTCCATCGACCAGGACATTAATACGGTCGATCGCTTAGCTGCTTGTGCAACAACGGATGCTTTCTTTCGTCCGGATGCGGTGCATGCACTATCGACTGTAGAAATCTCTCGTCCGCGCCGTACGTATAACGGAGTAAGTCGCGCAATCATTGACATCATCAGTGAAAGAACAGGTATGCGCTTACCAAATAGTGCCATGACTTTGCTTGATGAAAGCACTGACGACGCAGTAACAAACCAGAGCAACATGCTTACCAGCATGACTCCCATACAGATTCCGTAGACCAGGCTTTCTGCATACATCGTAAAAGGGCCAACGGTGAACAATACCGTAGAACCAAGCGATGAAAATAGTGGGTTGAACAGCACGATGAGTACAATCAACGGCAGCTGCCAACGAAGACTTTTTACGGTTGTCTTCCATCCTCTGATGGCGATGCTCGAAGCAAGTGCGCCAATAAAAGAGATGGCGATGAATACGGGCTGGAACACCGCCATGCTGAGTACAATAACGGATGCAAAGAATGCTAAGGGCACAAAAGGGTGCCA
The DNA here is from genome assembly GCA_002417975.1 of Eggerthellaceae bacterium UBA5808. Classification (GTDB taxonomy): domain Bacteria; phylum Actinomycetota; class Coriobacteriia; order Coriobacteriales; family Eggerthellaceae; genus UBA5808. The sequence goes on along the minus strand of DIDE01000113.1, from coordinate 2,379 downwards.
GGAATCAAAGATGGTTGTTCCTGAATTATTCACGTTGGCTACCGTAGCGTAAAGTACCAGGATACAGTGTCGCCATCGTTGAGTACGTAGGTATTTGCTGAATAGCTTGGCGTGCTGCCATTTACCGCATAAAGCCATCCGCAGGTACTTCCATAGCGTGAATCTTTTTCGGCAAGTCCGCCGATTGCAGCGACGTAAGTACTATATTGTGACGTGCGCGCATTGTAGGGCAGTCCGGTTGCAGCAAGTGCATCAAGCGCTGTTGAACCTTGTGGCAATGCAGTTGAAATAGACGCGCTTACGGATCCGTCTGCAGCATCAGACGAAACAGTGCAGACTATTTGAACATAATTTTGATCGTTTGAGACTGTTGCAGGGGAGTCGCTTTCGTTTGGCGATTCATCGGAAGTTGATTCGTTAGCTACTGGCTCTTCCCAGGTGGTAGTGGTGATGACTTCTTCGTTATTGCCATCATTATTGTTGGCATCTGCGCCTCCGCTCGTGTTTGCCGAAGCAGCATTTGCGGATGCGTCTTTGTTTCCGTCAGCGGTGCTTGCGGATTCTACGGAAGCTGAGTTGCTTGCAGTAGTTGCATCGGCCTGCTGAGAGCCATCGGTTGTAGCGGCATCATCTGATGATGGCTCGGATGATTCGGAAGCGTTGACCGTTGTATCGAGCGCATTGCTCGATGGTGAGCAACCTGTGAGTCCGCAACAGACACCCCCGATAAGTACGGTTGCTAGTGTAAGTGCATAGAAGCGTTTTGCAATTGTGCGACACTCGCTGTTTAGTTGCTTAGTATGGCTAGTCCTATCCATTATTTATTCAGCCCTTCCAGCCGTATAGCTTCTTTCCTTTGGCGACGAGCATAGTCAACAGCACCTAGCGATATGACCAATAAGGCGATTATCGTAAGAGCAAAGGCGTTTGTGTCACCTGTAGCTGCAGATGCAGATTTTTTAACCGTAGACATGGATGTTTTGGTTGCTGTTGTAGAAAGTGGACTTGATGTTGCGTTTGTTGAAGCTACCATCAGGTCAGCAGGATCTGTGGAAACAGTATCTGTGCTCTCGTTACTGCCAGTATTTTTTGCAGTTGTCGTATTTGCTGCGCCGTCCTGCTTAGCAACGTCTACTAAGCCATTTTTAGCCTGAATATAAATATTGTAAGCTTTGCCTGTTTGCGTCAAACCTCGATTGGCAATGAGAGCGCGGAACCCCTGTTCGGTAGCGAATTTATTATCTTTGCCATTATAGAGGAATGCTGTATTGTCTGTGTTTGCAAAACTCAATAATGCGGATAATGGTGTGGCACCCGTTGTGGTTACCCATTGTGCTGCGGGGTCGATGCCCATTGCACATAATGCGACAACGGCTATTGCTGTCGAGTCGGCATTGGAGGCTCCAGAAGTATCGTATGAGGAAGCGAATCCGCCGTCACTTTTCTGCATTGTCTGTAGAGCAGCAAGTGTTTTGTCGACGGTACTTTTTGCGGTGGCATTCGAATCGTAGTAGGGAGCTAATGCCGGGATCATCATTGCGGTACTATCTGCATCGTTTGAGGCGACAAATGCTCCATTAGCTAATTGTGCTGCGGCAACTAGATCGATGAGTTCGTCTTTTGAGTAGAGTGCATCAGCGGGTATCGCATAGGATCCGCATTCGTAGGCGAGCAATGTAAATGCGCGGCCCATCAACGTGTCTTGCGATTCGGATGTTGTGGCAAGTTTGTCGATCATGTTATACGTGGCGCCGCTGCTCGTCACCTTAGTGGCATCAATGCCAAGTGCGGTAAGCGTGATGATACTGCGCTGAAGATTAGTACCGTCGGGATCATTATATGCGCTAATAGCATTAGTGATAGCTGCCGATGTATCGACGTTTGATTCAAATCCCGCTGCTGCCATATCCATAGATTCCCATTCCATGTTGGTATTAGCGTATGACGTCGCGATGTTGCTCAGTAACGTGTCCGTTGCAGTACTGTTGACCGGATTTGGAGTAGTGCCGCTCGATTTGTTGGTGTCTGTCGATCCTCCTGTTGGATTGTTTCCGCTGTCAGTCGTGCTACTCGGTGTTCCTGCATGCCCCGTTCCTTCTGAAGCAGCAGGTACCTTGCTCCAATCAGGGGCAACGGCTGTTGGGTAACTATTCCACGCAATTTGATACGTGGTACCGCTGACGAGTTGCTCGGTCTTGATCGTATCGGATCCTTGATAGTAGGAACCGTTTTCGTAGTTGCTCCAATACGTTGTGTAATCAGAAGCAGCAGTGATAACGGTGCCGTCAGCTTTAGTAATCGAAGTAAGGTAGCCGTAGTCATTGAGCACATATGCGTTGATGCTACCATCAGCTACTGCTGCATCGAGCAAATCTTTAT
>DIDE01000043.1 GCA_002417975.1 Eggerthellaceae bacterium UBA5808 | reverse complement strand
CGAGCCAGACCAGTATATTGAAGTACTTGATCAACGTGGAGTAGTTCAAGACGTTACATGGCGTCACACGAGCATTCTTGATTACTCGGGTAGAACGCATCTTGTTCCAAATGCACTTATTAATACAAATTCGTTGATTGTTCTTGGCGATACGGGATACGTGCAATATCCATTTGCCGTTCCGATGGATACAGACATGGATGTGCTCACTTCTGCGATTAAACAATCTGTGAGTGATGCCCTTTTCGATGTTATTAATCCTAAAGCGCCCGTCGTCATCCGCTATCAGGGCGTTAATGATGCGGGATTAAATTGCATCGTCCAAGTGAGCGTGATACGTGCGCGCATTATTCCTTCGGTTGCTCTTGATCGTATTGGGCGGACAATTCAGCCTATACTCCAGCGTGCGTACAACCAATCATAGGAATAAATGGTTTGCTATGAGTTTTACCACGTTTGTAATGTGCAACTATGTGATTTTGCGTTTCAGCTTTTGCTACTTGAGGAGTTTTACCTATAGCAAAGCACCCACATTAATCATGTGAGCGCTTTGTCTGTTGTACATATCATTTATAACGATGAATTGTTGATATGAAGTCTTATTTCTGGTGCGTCTTTCGAAGTTGCTCATAGGCACGTATGACTTCGATCTCATAATCTTTGCGGTTGTTTTTGACTGATGTGTCAAGAATAAGTCCGCATGCAAAGGATGCAAGACCGACGCCAACAAAGGCAGCGGCTAGTATAGCCGATGGTAATCTAGGTACGAGTCCAATCTGCGCATATTCTGCAATCACCGGTATTCCCGTAATGAGACCGATCACGATAAGAATTAATCCAACCCACGAAAACAGTGCAAGAGGACGATAATCTTTAAAGAGACTTCCGATAGTTTGTAGTACCTTGAATCCGTCGCTGAACGTCGAGAGCTTGCTCTCGCTGCCTTCGGGACGATCTCGATAGTCAATAGGTACATCAGTTATACGCCAGCGTTTATCGACTGCATGAATTGATATTTCGGTTTCGATTTGGAACCCTGCCGATAAAATTGGCAACGTCTTTGCGAATACCTGGTTAAAGCCACGATATCCTGTCATAACGTCGTTGAACTCAAAACCATAAATGAGCTTGATAAGCCAACGAACTAGATTGTTCCCAAAACCGTGGAATGCACGGTCGTTTTCGTCGCCATAGCTTCCGTTCGAAAGTCGATCGCCAATGGTCATATCAGCTGAATCATCGATCAAGGGTTTGAGCAGATCGATACCTGCTTCTGCCGGGTAAGTGTCATCTCCGTCAACCATGAGATAGTAATCCGCATCAATATCACGAATCATTTGCCTAACAACATTACCTTTTCCTTGGCGCTTTTCGTATCGGACGATTGCGCCATGATCTTGAGCAATCTGTGCTGTGTCGTCTGATGAATTGTTATCATAAACGTATATATCTGCATCAGGCAGTTCTCTTTTGAAGTCATCGACAACCTTACCGATGGTAATGGCTTCGTTATAACAGGGTATGAGGATGGCTACAGTGCCATTCTCTTCGGTACGATGTCCGGTCGACACAAAAAACTCCTTACGAGATGTACAGTAATCACAACGTATTGTAATTGTTTTTAACGCGATAATGGCGGATTTTTCCTTATACGGATAAAGAGCATAGAGTCAGTCGGTATAAGGTTTATTTGCATAAGGTGCTCAATAGGCCAAGGCAAAGCGTTAGATCATGGTTGCGAGCAATGGAATCGTGACAATTGACAGGACTGTCGTTACAAAAGTTCCACGTGTTATTGTCGGAAGATCCCCACCATAGCGTAGACAAAGTAGCGTTCCATTTGTTGCAACAGGCATTCCACTGGTGATAACGACGACGCCTAGAAGAAGTGGATCGCTGATTATGCCTCTAAAAACAAGCCATACACAAAAAGGGATAATCAATAGACGGAATGCTGCCATGATGTACGTTCTAAAATGCGTAATCATCGTTAAAACAGGAACTTTTGCCAGGCTCGATCCGATAATGAGGAGTGCAGCAGGTGTGGTAAAACCACCAATTTCTGCGAGTGCATCGCCTACAATTCCTGTGTGCGATACGCCGAGCAGCGCGAGGATCATTGCCGCAAAGCAGGAAATCAGACAAGGGCTTAGCAAATTTTTTGCGCTTGCTTTGAGCTGATCTAGAACGGATCCTTCACTTTCTGACAACATCATTACGCCAATGGTGAAGACAAGAATATTAAAGGGAATATTAAATATTGCTCCGTAGAGAATTGCTTGGCTTCCAAATATCGATCCCAGCACAGGGAATCCGATAAACCCAACGTTGCCAAAAGCCATCATAAAACTGTAGGTTCCGCGCTTAGACGGTTTGAGATGAAAGAAATAGGGAACGATAAGTGCTATAGCCATAATGACGACATATGAGGCGCATGCAGCTCCGAATATGGTAAGAATCGTTAGGGGGTCGGGCAGCGTATCGCGCGTGATAACTGATGAGACAATCATGCATGGTAGTGTAATCGTTAGAATGAGGTGGGAAAGCATTCCGTCGAATTTGTCGTTCATAATATGCGTTTTACGAGCAAGGAATCCGGATCCCATCGCTAGAAACAGAATAAGCATCTGAGATGCAATTGCTTGAAAGCTCATTGACGTACTTCTTTCTGAGCACTTCCCTCAATGGGAGTACACGATTGATTGATGCTCGCGCAAAGGTGAGCATCACCTATGAACATTGATATGATGAGTCGAATAGAGTACTAGGAGAT
>DIDE01000011.1 GCA_002417975.1 Eggerthellaceae bacterium UBA5808 | reverse complement strand
TGCTTGCAGCTAAACCGGGTATTCTAATGCTCGATGAACCGTTTTCGGCACTTGATGCGCATCTCAAAGGAATGCTTGAACAGGATTTGCTCAATCTGTTTGATACGTTTAGCGGGACAATTATTTATGTGAGCCATGATATAGATGAGGCTCTTCACTTTTGCGATCGTATTGCGGTCATGGATGATGGCGGCATCTTAGAAATTGATGAGGGACAAACGCTCGTTCATCACCCGCGCAGTCTTGCAGGCATTAAGCTTTCGGGATGCAAAAACGTAGCAGAAGCAAGCTATGTTGATGACCATCATGTGTATTGCCCACAATGGGGTGTAAAGCTGGCAACGGAAGATACCGTACCAAAGGACATTCGAGCAATTGGTGTCCGTGCATTTTATTTGCGTAGCGTTGATGTACCTGGCTCAAATGTGTTCCGCATGCATGTTGATCGGGTAAGCGATGCACGGTTCGAACGAACCATTTTGCTCAGTTTTATGGATGCACAGCCGCATCAAGAAGATGTGCTGCATAATGATACCTCTCATTATCTTCAGCATCGCTTGTACTGGCGCATTGGGCATTTAAAGGAGCACATGTCTGATCTTCCTCAAAAAGGAGACGAGATTCTTATAGAGATCCCAGCGCGTCGTTTGTACCTTGTGACGTGCTGATAAGGCATCTGCCTTTTTCATGGCAGCATATGATAGGTCAAGAATAAGACGAATGCTTACAACCTTTTGACTGAGGGTATAGACGATCGTTTATACTGAATACAAAATGAATGAAGGGAAGAGGCTGCATGAAGGATACTTACGGTCGTAAAATCGACTATCTGCGTATCTCGCTAACGGATCGATGCAATCTGCGTTGTCTCTATTGCATGCCTGCAGAGGGAATTCCTCAAGTTCCGCATGAGGCGATTCTGACATACGACGAAATTATCGAGTTGGTGCGTGTTGCTGCATCGATCGGTATACATCATATTCGGCTGACGGGTGGCGAGCCACTGGTACGTAAAGGCATTGTGCCGCTTGTTAAAGCAATTCATGCTATTGATGGTATTAAAACTATTTCGATGACAACGAATGGCATTCTGCTTCCGAAATATGCGCATGATCTTAAGCTTGCGGGGCTGGATCGCGTTAATATTTCGCTCGATACGCTTGACCCTGCTCGTTACCATGAAATTACGCGATGTGGATCGTTTGATGCTGCAGTTGCAGGAATCAAAGCAGCGCTCGAAGAAAAACTTGATCCTGTCAAGATTAATGCGGTTGCGATCCGCAGTCTTGATCAGGACTTTTTTGCGTTTGCTCGTTATACGATTGACATGCCACTCCATGTTCGTTTTATTGAATATATGCCCGTTGGCAATTCGCGTGGCGTAGATGGATGTGGATGGGGCGCCGATGACGTAATCTCTTGTGAGGAGATTATTGCCATTATCAATCAAAAGGCACGTGACGCAGGTATGCAACCTCTGCAGCCAATTGACAAAGATGTTCCCGAAGGTCGTGGTCCGGCGCGCTACTATTCGTTCCCTGGTGCTAAGGGCACGGTAGGATTTATCTCGCCATTATCTAATCATTTTTGTAGTACGTGCAATCGTATCCGACTAACGTCGGAAGGGATGATCCGTCCGTGTCTCTTCTCTGATCAGGAGTTTGACATACGGGCTGCACTCAGACATGGAGACGAAGGTGATGTACGCAGTGTCCTTCTTAATGCACTTGCGGCTAAACCAGGAGAACATCATGAAGGTGGTCATGCGCGTGCGACGACCGTTAATATGAACACGATTGGTGGGTAAACAATCGGTGTGTGATAAAAATCACTTGTATTTGCTAAGTGCATTTATACGGGGCAAACAACCAGTGTGCGCAATGCATAATAAAAATTAGTGGTTTGGCTCTGAAGAGTTTGCAGGTAGACATTCAGCATGTGATGACTGTTCATGACACGCGACAAAATATGATGCATGTGCAGATACGGAAAGACGTACATACTGCATGTGTAGTTGGCGATCGAGAAAGGATGCATTATGGAACAAGAGCCTATTTCTAACAACGGATCAAATAATGTCCCCGTTGCTCAAGATTTAACGCATATCGACGAACATGGCGACGTACGCATGGTTGATGTCGGGCTTAAACCTGATACCCAACGCATTGCGGTTGCGGAGGGGTTTATTTCTATGCAGCCTCACACGCTCGATCTGATCATGACGGGTAAAGCTGCAAAAGGAGATGTTTTAGCCTGCGCACGTGTTGCGGGCATTATGGCGTCAAAGCAAACGTCTCACATTATTCCGATGTGCCATCCGCTTTTAATTACGAAATCAAAAGTATCGTGCGACCCTGTTCAAGCAGGTGAACGCGAAGATGGACGCGTGGGCATCCATGTGACGACAACGTGTGGCGTAACGGGCAAGACAGGTATCGAGATGGAGGCGCTTGTTGCAGCGAGTGTCGCATGTCTGACTGTGTATGATATGTGCAAGGCAGTCGATCGTGGCATGGAAATTATGGATGTACGTCTACTGAAGAAGGATGGTGGAAAGACGGGTCTCTGGCAACGTGTGATACACTAGTGAAATCGCGGAGATTAACCCGCCTGAGCATAATCGTTCGTTTAACTCAAAGGAAGTTCTATGTCAGGACATTCTAAGTGGGCAACCACCAAACATCGCAAAGCTGCGCAGGACGCTAAGCGCTCGGCGCTGTTCGGCAAGCTCTCTCGTAATATTACGGTAGCAGCAAAGGAGGGCGGCGATCCGCTCCCGGAGAATAATGCATCGCTCGCTGCTGCAATCGAAAAAGCCAAGGGATACTCACTGCCTAAGGAAAAGATCAAGATTGCGATCAATAAGGCTTTCGGCGCTGGTAAAGATGCTGCAAGCTATGAGAATGTTATATATGAAGGCTATGGACCTGCCGGAATTGCTCTGTACTGCGAAGCACTTACCGATAATCGCAACCGAACGGCTGCTGATGTTCGTAGTGCATTTACGCATGCTGGTGGCAATTTAGGTACAAGCGGATCAGTTGCGTTCCAATTTGTGCGCAAGGGTCAGATCATCGTCGAAAAGGAAGCATGTGACGATGAAGATGAATTGATGATGGCCGTTGCTGATGCTGGTGGAAATGACTATGAAGATGCAGGTGACGAGTGGATCGTCTACACTGCACCAGCTGATCTTATGAGCGTCAAAGCAGCACTCAATGAGGGTGGCGTTGCAACAAAGGGCGCTGAGTTTATTATGCAGCCGACAACTCCTGTTGAAGTTACCGCAGCCGATGCGCGTAAA
>DIDE01000052.1:1607-13186 GCA_002417975.1 Eggerthellaceae bacterium UBA5808 | reverse complement strand
CGAATCCATATATTAATGAATAGGATGACGATAAAGCTAAAGATGCTGAGTATGACCGTCCAAAAGATCGCAACAGCCGTATAGCCATTCATCCACTCAAAATAGTTCGCGATCGGAATCGTACGGGCAATGCCAAGATAATTCCCTGCTAGAAACAGCGTCGCACCAAATTCGCCAAGTGCACGCGCGAATGCAAGTACCGTGCCCGAAGCAATATTGCTCCACGAAAGAGGAAGCATAAGCCGATAAAAAATACGTCGATTCGACCAACCCAGCGTTCGTGCTGCATCAAGCATATGAGGATCAAGGCTTTCAAACGCTCCACGTGCGCTCCGATACATCAGAGGAAACGCTACGACAACTGCGGCAATAACCGTCGCTGGCCAGCTGAAAATAAGTGGACAGCCAACATCGATGAACCAACGCCCCAACCCCGTATTGCGTCCGAGCAGGAGCAAAAGTAAAAAGCCGCAGACGGTTGGTGGTAGCACCATGGGAATGGTAAAAATTGAGTCCGCAACATCACGTGCACGAGGCGAAATGCGTTGACTAAAATATGCCGCAGCAAGTCCCAAGATGAATATAAAGATAATCGCTGTGCCCGTCGTCTTAAGTGTTACCCATAGCGGCGAATAATCGATGTGGGAAAGAAATGTGCACAGCGATTCCCACGGCGTCGGCTGAGCGACAAGAGCCACATCATCTGCAGATGCCATTTGAGCAAAGCAAGCATGACCCAGATCAAGATGCGGCGTCGAACCCGCTATTGTTACATCTTGTCCGGCATCGCTTATAACCGAAGCATAATACTGTCCATCCTTATACTCACGATCAAAAGAAAACGTTACACCCTGGATTGAAATCTGCTGCTGATCGGTAAAATACCACGGCGTATCATCGGCAACAACGGACCCACCGTTCGCATTATTTCCATCCAGTGCATACAAACAATTCCTTAGTTGTTGGCATGCCTGAGTATCGTTGACGTCAAATCCAACCGCCGCTGCCTGATCGGCAGGAATATATACGACAACTCCCTGAGCTGACGTGATCATAACAACATTACCTGTGCTACCGCCAATGTAATAGGAATAGCCATAATAGGAACCGTTAATTTCTCGATCGCTTCCCACCTGAGCACGGTTGAATCCCTCGAGGCCAAATGAGGCATCCGTAACAACCGCAGCATCATCTTCGGCCGAAACCGTAACCGTCGACGTATCAAACGATTGTGCGCTATCGGTACTTGCAGCTTCATCTATATCAGACGTTGTTGCAGAAGAAGCTCCCGAAGACGCAGCAGAAGATGTCGCAGCAGGTGTTCGTGGTGACGTTACATCGCCCAGATCATCATCGGCCCAAGCAATCGAGCTCAAGCACGCAGCCGCGATACTAACTGCCCCGCCGCAGAGTACCACCATGCATACGACTTTACGTATCCATGGATGTGAAAGATCAAACGAATGCATCCACCCTCTTCTCTCCGCTGCTTCATATAGTCAAAGGAGGGGGCTGCATCTCAGCATGCCCCCTCCTTAGATCCTGTGCATATGCATAGTATATACATTATGCGCACGTAAGCGGACGAACCAGCAATCCTATTTGGACTAACGAGTCAATCCGATCAACACGAAAGCTCTAAGCCATCGTGAAGCCCCATTTTTGCCAAACCTTCAGCGCCTCAGGATCAGTCGTGCACCAGTTCAGGAAATCCTGAGATTCAGTTGCGTTCTGAGTCATCGAGGTAACCGCTGCAGGATACACAATGTTCTTATGCGTATTCGAAGGAACAGTTCCCACTACTTTGACGCCACCAAAGCGATACACATCAGAAGTGTACACAAAGGCGATGTCAACATCGCCTGACTGAGCCTGCTTGCATACATTACCAACGCTCGTCTGAAGCGATACCATACCGTTTCCAGCAAGTGCACCGGAGAAAGATCCGCCCGTACCAGAAGCCTTGCTTCCCGTCGTTCCGTCAGGCTCTGTATAGCAGCCAACGGTCGAGAGAGACTGGCAAGCATAATTGCCTGCAGGCACAGATTCGTCGCCTACCGCAACCTTATATTTACCAGCAGCAATATCGTCCAGCGTGCAGCTGGTAATATTCGTGTTGTTCTCTGAAGTAACCATTACCAAATCATTGGTAAACATATCAAAACGGCTCGAAGGATCAATAAATCCAGCTTGGTCAGCGGCATCCATCTTGCCCTTTGAAGCAGAGATCAAAATGTCGGCTTGAGCACCGCCAGATAGCAATTCGTTAAGTTCGCCAGATGATTTGTACTGCGTATCAGCAAACGATACCCAGCTATGATCCTCTTTGTAGAGCGTTTCTACTTCATCCATTGCCTTAGACAAAGAGTTTGCAGCAAAAACCTGCAATTCTACCGAGTCATGACCTGAATCAGATGATGTCGCCGTCGAGCCACTTTGGGTATTCCCCGAAGATGAATTGCTCGACGTAGAGCAGCCCGTAAGCGAAAGCGCACATGCACTAATCAGCGCACAACACGCAAAAACGGCTACCAGCATACCTACACGTTTTTTCATTACACACCCCTTCTTGAATGCAAGGCGAAACGGTTCGATCCGCCATACGCATTTATATGAATATGTGATTATTCTACACATAACATAATAGAGATGCAAAGTTGAACTTTAACGTTGGATTTTGATCAGTAACAATTGTGCAATAAACCTTGGCAAACGCACGTTTTTTGACGTTGCGTTTTAGTCAGTGATACTTAGCCAATGGGTTTTGGCACATCACACGTTGTTTAGCATCGCGTCCGAACAGAAACGATCACAATAAGCCTTTACAAGCCATGTTGTTAAGCATTGCATTTATAGAGCGTGACCGAGGCCACACTACACTCGGCTTCTAGATTGTGTCCCAAGTCCACGCTGCGATCGAGTTAAGAAGTGACCACCCTCCGCCACGCGTATGAACATATTGCCGGCCCACATTGAGAGCAGAACGCTTGAAGTAGAGATCATCAATTGTCGCAAGCCACACCTGCGCAGCATTACCTTGGGCTACAGGACCATTAGTACCATCCCATTGCGCCTTTTTCCATTGGGCATTAGCTTCATCAAGATCCGCCGATGCACGAGCAGCATCGATATAGGCATCTGTCTGAGAGCTCGCATATCCCGTCAGATTGTTATACGCATTGCTTCGATAAACCTCATCAATTTCCGCAGGTGATCCGCTGCCATACGTTCTGAGCGTAGGCTGGCTGAGCGCAACAGTCTCTATCTGTTCAAACCCTGTAGCGTGTGGCAGAATCTCGATACCAATATTTTTCATTTGACGAACGAACTCATCAGCGATGTTCTTATTTAACGTTTGTTTGTTACTCACTTCATTGTCACTGTGGTGATAGTACAAATCAATCGATGCACGTTGGCCATTGCGCACGCGAATATCATCGGTACCCAGCAGCCATCCATCAGCTTCGAGTAATCTAACAGCTTCTGTTGTATCAGTTTTGATTTTGATCTTGTCATCGCCCCACGGCAAGCCCGTTGCAAGACAATAGGCAGATGTACCATACCCTTTTAAGGCTGTCTCAATGAGTTTCTTGCGATTAAGACCGTAATTAAGCGCCTTGCGGATAGCAAGATTACAGGTGACATCGTTACCAATAGGACGCGACGTTCCCTCAGTTGAATTAAGAGAAGAAGGATCAGCTGGTTGAGTGTTCAACAATACGGCATTAGAGGTAGAGACCGACGAAAGCGGCAGTGTTATGCCGCACTGTTCCATCGATACACAGTCAAGCAGAGAATATCCATTGATTGACTGGTCCGACAAACGTGGAGTCGTATATACAAGATCAGCAGTTCCTTCGTAACATGCATTGCATGCCGCATCATCATCGTCAAAAGTGATGCAGACCGTTGTGATGGATGGTTTATCTCCGTAATACATAGGATTGGAGACAAGCTCAATGCGTTGACCGCGCTCCCACGTCTGAAGTTTAAAGGGACCAGAGCCAAGTGGATTAGTTCCATACGAGATTTCGTCATACGATGCCTCTGGCACAATCCCGATATATTGCAGCGCATAAGGCAACGCACTATCAGGTGATGTCATATGTACCGTGACGATATAATCATCTGTCGCCTCAACGCTATCAACCGACGAAAGATCAACGCACGACGAATCACTCTCGTGGACGCCATTAAGAGTAAACGCCACATCGCTTGCAGCAAGTGCTGATCCATCACTAAAAACGGCATCATCGCGAATGCCAATCTCGTACGTGAGACCGTCTTCCGACACATCTATCGATGTCGCAAGATCGTTAGTAAATCCATCTTCCTCGTTATATTTAAAAAGCGTGCTCTGGATCAGAGGATCGTGAGGACGTACACCTGTGCCCCATGAATACAAAGGATCGAATCCACTCTCAGGTTCATGCGTAGGATCAAAGACAATCGTTACCCGGGATTTACCATCCTTTTTCATGTTATCAGGCATGCATCCACTCAAGGAAAGACCGCAGCACAACAGACCAGCGGCAGCAGCCGTCCGTTGCACGAAGTTCCTTCGCGTCATCGTCTTATCCGTTGGCATAACTATCACTGCACTCCTTAATGACCGTATCCTACCATCCCACAACACTGGCGGATTCAAAACCGATCATCCCGATACAGTAAGAGCCGAGATACAGAGATCCGCATAGCATATTGGTATATGCGCTACGATGCCGAGACTGTCTCCGTCTGTCCCATTTCCTGTTTGACAACAGAAGCGATCCCCTGCGCTTCTTTGAGAGCCGTTGCATCATCTTGAGCCTCGACCATAACGCGGATCAAAGGTTCAGTGCCACTTGCACGAACAAGTACACGTCCATCATCACCAAGACGATGTTCCGCCTGATCAATAGATTGAGCGATGGCATCACTAGATGCAAGCATCGATTTATCAACAACTTTGACATTGATCAATTCCTGAGGGAATCGGCGCATAACCGAAACTGCCTCAGTGACTGTCTTCTTATTCCGCACACAAACCGAAAGCAACTGACATGCAGTGACCAAGCCATCCCCCGTTGAATTATGCTGCAGGAATATGGTGTGACCACTTTGTTCACCGCCAATTACATAGCCGCAGCGACGCATTTCGGACAAAACATTGCGATCTCCTACAGGAGTCTGGACAACGGTGATGCCCTGGTGCTGCATCGCACGCACAAGCCCGAGATTGCACATAATTGTCGAAACAACCGTATCGTGTGGGAGCGCATCACGCTGTTTAAGGTCAACTGCACATGCAGCGATAACCATATCGCCATCAATTTCTTGACCATCGCCGTCAACAAACAAAACGCGATCGGCATCCCCATCATGAGCGATGCCAATATCTGCGCCTATCTTTGCTACCAAATCGCAAATAGCGTCGAGATGCGTCGATCCACAATCAACATTAATATCGCATCCGTCAAAGTCGTCATTAATAACTGTAACCGATGCGCCTAAGCGCCTCAGCGCCTCAGCAGTCGTAAACGATGACGCACCATGAGCCGTATCGAGCGCAACTTTAATACCTTCAAACGAGAGTCCTGCATCTTTTACCATCGACACCGCATGATCGATATACATCTCGCATGCATCATCAACGGGAACCATCGTTCCGACATGCGCGCCATCAGGGCGATCATCCACCGCAAGACCTCCGTCTAACACGTAGGTCTCGATCGAATGCTCGACTTCAATGGGAAGTTTAAACCCATGTGCATCAAAGAACTTAATGCCGTTATATTCTGGTGGATTATGTGATGCCGAAATAACAATGCCAGCATCTGCTTTAAGGCGATCGGTAAGAAGCGCAATAGCAGGTGTTGGAATAATGCCAAGAGATAAAACGGTTCCGCCAGCGCTCATCACACCCGCTGCTACCGCAGACTCAAGCATATCGCCCGATAACCGGGTGTCTTTTCCCAACGTTACCATTGGCCCTAAGCACGTGACTGCCGCTTGTCCTAAGCGAAAAGCTATTTCACTGGTGAGCTGGGTATTTGCAATACCACGAGCGCCATCCGTTCCGAAAAGTCGAGCCATGTTATTTACCTCGCTTCACATATTCGTCGTGTAGACGTATCGCACCCTTAGGCAGCTCGTCATCGCGCATGCGCACGTTGAGTTCAGCCGCAAGTTCATCCAAGGGAATATCAAATCGCGCCAAAACAACAAGGAGATGGTAGAAAACATCTGCCGCCTCATAGCGTAAATGGTCGCATTCGCCATCCTTTGCAGCAAGCGCGACCTCACCTGCCTCTTCCATAACCTTTTTCACGCACGTATCAAGATCGCCTGTCAGCAGACGATGCGTATAGCTTGATGCATCAGCATCAAAACGATCTTCGATTGTCGCATAAAGAGACTCAATCGTCGCGCCAATTTGGCTTTCTGGGGACGGTTCATCTGTTGGAAGATACGTCTTTGCGCTCATCGGTTTATGCCTCCCTGCATAAAGCGGGGGCGCGCAACGCGCGCCCCCTCAAAATTGCCTCTGAATGCTGCTTACTCTTCATCATTCGAAGTGGTATCAGCACTTTCGGTTGAATGATCCTCATCATCAGCCGATGTAGCATCCGACGGCTGCTGAGCAGCACCATCAGAATCAGCGGAGCCGTTGTCATCGGCACCATCATGCTTAAGGTTGAGTCCTAGATCATCAACATTGCCGAGCAAAGCATCAAGCTCTTCAAGGTTACGACGATAGCTACGCGGTGGTAGCGCCTCACCGAGCATATCTTCGCCTTCGGTGTTGAACGTCGCTGGCTTATCGCCACCGATAAATACCGTATCATCAGGCGAGAATACCATATCGAGCAGCTGACTCATATCGTCGCTCGATGCGTTAAGGTCATCTTCGATAACACGAGAAAGTCCGTGAGTATCAAGACCAGCTTTAAGCTCCTCGATTGCTTTGCTGCCAATACCTTCAATACGCAGCAAGTCATCTTCGGTGTATCCAACCAAATCAGCTACCGTTTCGATACCTGCTTCGGAGAACTTATTAGCCCAGCGCTGCGATACTCCTAGATCGTCATAGAGATACAGACGAGCTTCTTCATCCGTTAAGGATTTACCATGGCCACCCGCACTGATGTTGTTGAAATAGCTCGTGTAGTTATTTCCCATGTTCAGATACGAATCATCAAGCGACCAATCCTGCGGCTGAGGCAGCATATCCTCGACCTTGCGCAACTCGTCAGGTGCAGATTCAGGAAGCGTATCATTATTCGACTTCTTAACAGCCTGACCCTTGTACGTAATACCCGTATTGCGATAACGCTTAATACCAGTACCAGCAGGAATCATCTTGCCGATGATAACGTTTTCCTTCAGACCTTCGAGATGGTCAACCTTACCCTCGATTGCAGCATCAGTAAGAACCTTAGTGGTTTCCTGGAATGATGCAGCAGACAAGAACGAGTCTGTAGCCAGTGAAGCCTTAGTAATACCAAGCAGCAGAGGCTGACCGACTGGCGGCTCTTTACCTTCGAGAACCAAGTCGTTAGCAACCTTTTCGAACTCAAAACGATTGACCTGACGACCAGGCAGATAATCCGAATCGCCTGCATCGAGCACCGCAAGTTTACGAAGCATCTGACGTGCGATAACCTCGATATGCTTATCGTTAATATCAACGCCCTGGCTGACGTACACGTCCTGAACCTGAGCAACAATATAGCGCAGCGTCGTATTAGGATCAGTCAAGCGGAGCAAGTCATGAGGATTAATGGAGCCCTTGGTCAGCTGTTGGCCGATCTTGACTTCACATCCATCAATTACACCAGGCATAAGTTGTGCACGAGCCGAAATAGGATACTCGCGTATATTGCCCTCTTGATCATGAACCGTAAGCGTACGGGATTGCTTGTCTCCAGCAACCTGGAGCGTACCAGCGATTTCTGCAAGTACAGCTTGGCCTTTAGGCTTACGAGCCTCAAACAATTCTGTAACACGCGGAAGACCGTGAGTAATATCCTCGCCAGCAACACCGCCAGTATGGAATGTACGCATTGTCAGCTGTGTGCCAGGTTCGCCGATTGACTGAGCAGCAATAATACCAACTGCCGTGCCCACATTGACCGGACGGCTCGTAGAAAGATCCCAGCCATAGCACTTCTGGCATACGCCATGTTCAGCATGGCAGGTCATAACCGTACGGATGCAAACGTCTTTGACGCCTTCATTAGCATAATTTTGAAGCTCTGCAAGCGTCGTAATATACGTATCAGCAGGCTTAACAACTTCGCCCTTATCGTTGGTAACAGCTTCCATCAAGCAACGACCGATGAGGTTCTCATCAATGTCGCCCTTCTCATTAAAGAGCGGATAGCTGACACCTTCGGTCGTACCACAATCGATCTCGCGAACGATAACGTCCTGTGCAACATCGACAAGACGACGAGTTAGGTAGCCAGAGTCAGCGGTACGAAGTGCAGTATCAGCAAGACCCTTACGAGCACCATGCGTAGATACGAAGTATTCCAAGACGGACAGGCCTTCGCGGAAGTTTGACTTAATAGGACGGTCAATAATCTCGCCCTTAGGGTCAGACATCAAACCACGCATACCAGCGAGCTGACGAATCTGCTTGATATTACCACGAGCACCAGATGAAGCCATCATATAGATTGGGTTGAACTCATCAAAGTTGGCTGCCATGGATTCTCCAACGCGTTCATTCGCCTTGGTCCAAATATCAACAACCTGTTTATGACGTTCAGCCTCGCTCATGAGGCCCATCTCGTAATCGTCATCAATGACGTCGACTTCTTTATCAGCAGCATCCAAAATCTGCGGTTTGTCCTCAGGTACCGTTGCATCCCAAATTGAGACGGTAATACCAGCACGCGTCGCGTAATGGAAACCAGCAGCCTTCAAACCATCCAAGATAGGCTCAACCTGAGAAAGCGTGTAGCGATTGCTACAATCCTCAACCAAACGGCTAATCTCACTCTTGTTCATCGGATAATTCAAGAATGGATAGTCATCAGGAAGGATCTCGTTAAACGTCACGCGACCAACAGTCGTATGTAAACGCGTTCCAGCCTTATGCTCCTCGAACGTATCAAACGAAGTCGCAACCTTGGTGTCACGATCAAGACGAACATAGATCTTAGCCTGAATATCAAGATCAGTTCGTGCATCATACGCATTACGAGCATCGTCGAAATCGATGAATGCACGTCCCTCGCCCGGGAAACCGTCGCGAGCAGTCGTCAAATAATACAGACCAATAATCATATCCTGCGTTGGTACGGTCAACGGACGACCATGTGCAGGTGATTTAATGTTGTTAGTCGAAAGCATCAAGACACGTGCTTCGGCCTGAGCTTCGTTGGACAGGGGCACATGAACAGCCATCTGGTCGCCATCGAAGTCAGCATTGAACGGTGTACAAGCCAATGGATGCAGGCGGATAGCCTTACCATCAACAAGGACAGGCTCAAATGCCTGAATGCCCAGACGATGCAACGTAGGAGCACGGTTAAGCAGTACTGGATGCTCAGAAATAACCTCTTCCAAAACGTCCCATACAAAGGAAGCACCACGGTCAACGGCACGCTTTGCTGCCTTGATATTTGCAACGTATTCAAGCTCAACAAGACGTTTCATAACAAAAGGCTTGAAGAGTTCCAAAGCCATCAGTGACGGAAGACCGCACTGGTGCAGCTTGAGTTGAGGCTCAACAACAATTACCGAACGACCTGAGTAGTCAACACGCTTGCCCAACAGGTTCTGACGGAAACGTCCTTGCTTGCCCTTGAGCATATCGGAAAGCGATTTGAGCGGACGATTGCCTGGGCCCGTAACGGCACGGCCACGACGTCCATTATCGAACAGACTATCGACAGCTTCTTGCAACATACGTTTTTCGTTGTTAACAATGATCTCAGGAGCGCCAAGATCAAGCAGACGCTTAAGACGATTATTACGGTTAATTACACGACGATACAAATCATTAAGATCGCTTGTTGCAAAACGGCCACCATCGAGCTGAACCATAGGACGCAGATCAGGAGGAAGGACCGGAATGACATCAAGAATCATGTCAGACGGTTTGTTGTCGCTCTTAAGGAACGCATCAACAACCTTCAGACGTTTGATAGCCTTAACGCGCTTCTGGCCTTTGCCCGTTGCGATAACATCGCGCAACTCTTCTGCGGTCTTTTTAAGATCGATCGAATAGAGCAGTTCGCGGACGGACTCAGCGCCCATGCCACCCTTGAAGTAGTCCTTGTAGTTTGTGCGCATCTCACGATAGAGAGCCTCATCAGAAATAAGCTGTTTGGGCTCAATCTTCATAAAGGTCTCAAGAGCTTCGCTACGCAGTGCTTTGCGCTCGTTGAACTCCTCATAGATATCGGCGATCTCTTCGTCGACTTCCTCAGGAGACATCTGCTCATCTTCGTCGATGTCGTCGACGAATTCGTCTTCTTCAGGCTGATATTCAGTCGAAAGACGACGAGTTGCAGCAACAAGACGATCACGTTCTGCATCGATTTCTTCAAGATCTGCAGCGAGCTCATCACGCAGTTCGTCAGCGTCTTCTTCGCGAGCCTCATCATCAACAGACGTGATGATTGAGCTAGCAAAGTACAGAACCTTTTCTAGATCCTTTGGTGGAATATCAAGCAGATAGCCCAAGCGAGACGGGGATCCCTTGAAATACCAGATATGACTTACTGGAGCAGCGAGCTCAATATGGCCCATGCGCTCACGGCGTACCTTAGAACGAGTGACTTCTACGCCGCATCGTTCGCAGACAATGCCCTTAAAGCGGATGCGCTTATATTTTCCACACGCACATTCCCAGTCCTTGGTTGGGCCAAAAATGCGTTCGCAGAACAGACCATCCTTTTCCGGCTTGAGAGTACGGTAGTTGATCGTCTCAGGCTTTTTAACCTCGCCATGAGACCAACTACGGATGTCCTCTGCACTCGCGAGGGAGATGCGCAATGCATCGAAGTTGTTCACATCGAATTCAGTCATTATTGCTCCTCTCCTTTCCCGATAAGGTCATTGGTTCCGTTGGAATCATCCTTTCCGTCATCGAGGATATCCCCGAGTTCGGCTGCAAGGTCATCGAGCGCATCAGTCTCGTCCTTATCCGTCTTCTTGGAATCTTCTGCCATAGCAGAAAGCATTTCCTTGTCGGCGACGCCCTGCTCATCTTCGTGCGTTTCACTGACGTCAATTACGTTGTTGTTATGTCCTTCAAGCTGGACGTTCAAGCACAACGACTTCATTTCCTTGACCAAAACCTTGAATGATTCAGGTACTTCAGGTGCAGGCAGATTCTCGCCCTTAACGATAGCTTCGTAAGACTTAACACGTCCCACGGTATCGTCGGACTTGATCGTCATGATCTCCTGAAGAACATTTGCTGCACCGTATGCATACAGTGCCCAAACTTCCATCTCACCAAAACGCTGACCACCAAACTGAGCTTTGCCACCCAGAGGCTGTTGCGTAATTAAACTGTAAGGACCAGTCGAACGAGCATGGATCTTATCGTCGACCAAGTGGCCTAACTTAAGAATGTA
>DIDE01000052.1:0-1367 GCA_002417975.1 Eggerthellaceae bacterium UBA5808 | reverse complement strand
GTTGACTTAGGATCGTCAGACCAACCCCATTTAGCAGCCCAACCCAAATGACATTCGAGCAGCTGCCCGACGTTCATACGAGAAGGAACACCCAGTGGGTTCAAAATAATATCGATTGGCGTGCCATCGGCCAGATACGGCATATCTTCCACAGGAAGAATGCGGCTGATAACACCCTTGTTTCCGTGACGGCCAGACAACTTATCGCCCTGCTGAATCTTACGCTTTTGAGCAACGTACACACGAACGATATCGTTGACGCCAGGTTGCAAATCGTCGCCTGCATCTCGTGACGTGTGGTTGATGTCGATAACACGTCCACCTGCACCATGAGGTACCTTAAGACTTGTGTCGCGAACCTCTCGTGCCTTTTCACCAAAGATAGCACGGAGCAAACGCTCCTCGGCGGTCAGTTCGGTTTCGCCCTTTGGCGTAACCTTTCCAACAAGTACATCGCCAGGGAATACTTCGGCGCCAACACGAATGATGCCATCAGCATCAAGATCGGTCGTCATTTCCTCGGATATATTAGGGATCTCACGCGTGATTTCCTCAGGTCCGAGTTTGGTGTCGCGAGCATCAACTTCGTATTCCTGAATATGGATACTCGTAAGCAAGTCGTCATAGACAACACGCTCGGAAATGATAATTGCATCCTCGTAGTTGTAGCCTTCCCATGGCATATACGCAACCATGAGGTTTTGACCCAAGCTCAACTCGGCATGGTCACATGAAGGACCATCAGCAAGTACGTCTCCGGCCTGTACGCAATCGCCCTTACGAACGAGCGGTTTATGGTTAATGCAGCCACTCTGGTTAGAACGTTGGAATTTCGGGATCAAATATTCATCGTAGTCGCCGTTTTCGGTGAGAACGTTAATGACCTGGCCATCAACGTAATCGACCGTACCAGCATGCTGAGCGATCAGAATTTCGCCGGAGTCAACAGCAATACGATGTTCGATACCAGTACCAACGAGCGGAGCATGAGGACGCAGCAAAGGCACAGCCTGACGTTGCATGTTCGAACCCATCAGGGCACGGTTAGCATCGTCGTGCTCGAGGAACGGAATCAATGACGTTGCAACTGATGTCATCTGACGTGGAGAAACATCCATGTAGTCAACAGCATCAACTTCAACCTCTGCAGGTTCGCCAAACTCGCCTTTAGAGTTGCGCGTACGTGCAACGATGCGCTTCTTAGGAACGAATTCACCGTCAACAACAGATCCAAAAATCCGCGTTTCAGGATCGTAGGGCTCTTTTGCCTGAGCGATCGAATGTGCTTCTTCTTCGTCTGCGGTTAGGTAATCGACATCGTCGGTAACCTTACCGTGATCAACGCGGCGGTATGGCGTCTCGATGAA
>DIDE01000116.1 GCA_002417975.1 Eggerthellaceae bacterium UBA5808 | reverse complement strand
ACTTTGCACGATCCTAACACTGGTGTTGCACATAATTACATTCGTTTATACAGCGCAGTAAACAAAAGAAGCGCCTCATTAATCGAGGCGCTTCTCGTATGACGCTTTTTTCAACACTAGTGAATCAGCAACTCATTAATACTCACACACATGTATCAAAAATTACTGTGCAAGCTCAGCTGGTGGCGTAATCGTGCAGGTGTAATCGCCTTCATTATTAAGATCGACGGTAACCTTCGAACGCTCAAGCACCTTACCCTGAATCATCTGTTCCGCAATGCGGTCAACAATCTCTTTTTGGATCAAGCGTTTAAGCGGACGCGCACCAAATACAGGATCGTATCCGTCAAGTGCCAACTGCTGCATTGCTCCTGGTCCAACATCGAGCGTAATATGACGATCAGCCAAACGAGCACGTACCTCATTAAGCTGCAGATCGACAATAGGTTCAACATCATCCAAATTCAACGCATGGAACACAACAATATCGTCAATACGGTTTAGGAACTCTGGGCGGAATGTCGACCGTAGCGCCCCATCAATCGCCGTATGCAACTGTTTTTCGTCACCATGTTCTTGGAACTCACGAATGAACTGACTGCCAACGTTGCTTGTCATAATGATGATCGCGTTTTTAAAACTTACAACGCGACCTTGCCCATCAGTCAATCGCCCGTCATCAAGCACCTGCAACAAAATGTTAAATACATCCGGATGAGCTTTTTCGATCTCATCAAGCAAAATAACCGAATACGGCTTACGGCGTACTGCCTCGGTCAATTGACCGCCTTCGTCATATCCGACATATCCCGGTGGCGCACCGATTAAACGTTGTACGCTGAATTTCTCCATGTATTCACTCATATCAATACGGACCAAAGCGCGCTCTGTATCAAATAGTGTTTCAGCCAGCGCCTTCGCGAGCTCCGTTTTGCCAACACCTGTCGGTCCCAAAAAGAGAAAACTTCCAATTGGCTTACGCGGATCCGCTAATCCTGCACGACTTCGTCTGATTGCTCCCGCAACTGCCGAGACCGCCTCATCCTGGCCAACCACACGCTCATGAAGTTTATCTTCCAAGTCAACAAGCTTTTCCATGTCGCCTTTAAGCATCTTAGTAACAGGAATGCCTGTCCATGCGGACACTACATCAGCAATCTCATCTTCGGACACTTCCTCTTTAAGGATCGCACCATCTTCCTGCTTCTCAGTTAACGCGTGTTCTGCAGCGGTAAGTTCAGACTTAAGATTAGGAATGCGCGAGAATCTAATCTCACTCGCAAGGGACAAATTGCCCTGGCGCGTTGCTTGCTCTTCTTCAAGCTGAGCAGCCTCGATATCCGATTTAAGCGTCTGGACTTTGACGATAACGTCTTTCTCGTTTTTCCATTCAGCCTTACGCTTATCGAGATCATCTTGCGTGGATGCAATTTCTCTCCGTAAATCTTCGAGTCGTTCGGCGCTTGCCGGATCGCTTTCCTTCATCAACGCTTGCTCTTCGATCTGCATCTGAGTTAACTTACGAGCCGCAAGATCAACCTCTTCGGGCATGCTATCAATCTCAATACGAAGACGACTTGCCGCTTCATCCATAAGGTCGATCGCCTTATCGGGCAAGAATCGATCAGTGATGTAACGATTCGACAACTCAGCCGCTGCAACAAGTGCACTATCCTTAATGCGCACGCCATGATGAATCTCATATTTTTCTTTAAGTCCACGAAGAATTGCAATCGTATCCTCGACCGATGGTTCTCCAACCTGTACGGGCTGGAAACGACGGGCAAGAGCTGCATCTTTTTCGATATACTTCCGATATTCGTCAAGCGTTGTTGCACCAATTGCATGAAGTTCGCCACGAGCAAGCGCAGGCTTGAGCATATTGCCCGCATCCATCGAGCTTTCGCCCGTTGAGCCTGCACCAACAATCGTATGCAACTCATCAATAAAGAGAATGACCTGGCCATTACTATCTTTAACTTCACGCAAAACAGCCTTAAAACGGTCTTCGAATTCACCACGATATTTTGCACCAGCAATCATGCTACTCAAATCGAGAGCAATAAGATCACGATCCTTTAAGGAACTTGGCACGTCACCAGCAACAATACGCTGCGCAAGACCTTCGACGATAGCCGTTTTACCAACGCCTGGTTCGCCAATCAGCACAGGATTGTTTTTAGTACGACGACTCAGCACCTGAATCGTACGGCGAATCTCTTCCGAACGACCGATGACAGGATCAATTTTTCCCTCTCGCGCAGCATCAGTAAGGTTTTGCCCATACTGTTCCAATGCCTCAAATTGCGTCTTGGAATCTGCTTCCGTCACGCGCGTATCACCACGCAATTCGGTATAGGCTGCTTCGATATTCTTTTCTGTAATACCCGCTTGTTCAAGAATGCGCCCGGCGTCCCCTTTATCGCGGGACAACGCAATAAGAATATGCTCGCTCGTCGCATAGCTATCCCCAAGTTTTTCAGCTGCCTTTACTGCTTCGTCAAGAACCTTTAGTAGATCCTGACCAGGAACACTCGGAGCACCTGTTACTTTTGGAAGATGCTGCACTGCTTCGTCCGTGCGGGACTTTAACGCATCCGGATCGGCCCCAATGCGCTTAATAATCGCGGATACATTATGTTCACCCGCTTGAAGAAGCGCCTGGAGTAGATGGAGCGGCGTGACAACGGCATTATCGTTATCTCCGGCGATGGCAAGTGCCTGCTGGAGCGCCTGTTGTGCCGTTAATGCAAGTTTATCAAGTCTCATATCATAACTCCTTTATTCAATTGTGTTAGGGAAGGCGCCGTAAAGCATTCACCTGCGCTGTCACCAGCGACGTGACGCTTTCCCTTGTTTCAAGCTCATGGACGCGATCCGCTAAGCGGCGGACGCGCCTATGTAAATCATCCAACTCCGTATCTCGATCATCAAGACGACCTTGAAGATCGAGAATACGAATAACACCAGCTAAATTGATTCCCTCGCTCGTGAGCTCATTAATCATTGCAAGACGATCAATATCCGCCTGGGAATACATACGTGTATTCCCACTTGTTCGCTGCGGTGTCACAAGACCCTTCTGCTCATAGATACGCAAGGTCTGTGGATGCACGCCTGCAAGTTCTGCGGCAACACCGATCATATACACTGGTCTGTTTCGATCGTCTATCACCACGACCTCACCTTCTCAGTAGACGCTTGAGCAAACTCTTTAAGCGCCGCCGTCTGTTGATCGTTCAAATTCTTAGGAACAACAATACAAATCCGCGCCTTTAAATCGCCCGTGCCCGATCCTTTTACACGAGGAGCACCTTTTCCTCTTACTTTAAGCACCGCGCCATCGTGACATCCCGCCGGAACCTTAACGCGAACCGACGTTCCATCAGGACACGGCAGTGTAATCGATGCACCAAGAGCAACCTCATCAAAGGTCACAGGAAGATCCATACGCACATCGGCACCTTCGCGGGTATAGCAACTATCAGGTCGAATGCACGTTTTAACGAGCAAATCACCCGCCGGGCCACCATCAACACCTGCTCCACCTTTACCATGGAAGCGCAACCTACCGCCATCAACAGCTCCAGCAGGAATCGTTACATCGAGTGTTTCGTCACCAGCCGATAGTGTCTGCGGTGAGCGAACAGTCACACGCTTATGACAACCGCGAAATGCTTCATCAAACGAGATGGAGAGCGAAACCGTGATGTCTCGTCCTTTTTGTGGACGATGCATTCCTTGGCCACCAAAACCTTGTCCAAAATCCCAATCGGTTCCAAATGCTCCTTCGCCATGGCGAATATGCTCAAGAATATCAGCCCAATCGGCAAACCCTTGACCATTGACATTGACGCGCGTGCCACCAGTTCCAGCTCCGCCGCCCCAACCATGCGGTATCTGACTTTCTTTAGCAGTACCGTATTGGTCATAGAGCTTGCGCTTTTTTTCATCGCTCAGAACTTCATAAGCCTCATTAATTTTTTTGAACTGAGCTTCGTCACCACCCGCATCAGGATGATATTTCCGAGCTAAATGACGAAACGCCTTCTTTATCTCGTCTTTAGTTGCGCTCCGTGGAACGCCAAGCGTTTTATAGTAATCGGGTGTCGTTGCCATAACGCCCCACACCGTCCTTTCTTATTTCGTTTCTTTTTAAAAGACCGCAGGCGGGTTATATAACCCGCCTGCTCAGCCTTGCATGTTTATTTAGACTTTGTCGCCGACGGATCAGGAGCCGTATCGGAATCATCATCAGATTCCGTATCGTCATCCTCAACCTTAACGCGCTTCGGTCCTCCACTTGTTACGGTAACCATCGCAGGACGGATGATTTTTTTACCCATCCGATATCCCTTTTGATAGACATCGTTAACCGTTTCATCAGGCTGTGTCGCATCATCAACCGTACCAACAGCTTGCGATTCAAGCGCATCAAAAGCTTGACCTTTTGGATCAATTACTTCGACGCCGCTTCGTGTCAATACATCAACAAGCTTCGTGTGAACTGCCTGAACACCATCGAGTAGATCGCCTTCGCCATTTTTGACCGCATAATTAATACTGCGCTCAAAATCGTCAAGTACGGGAACAAGATCCGAAACAAGTTTCTCGGATGCGCGTACCCGCTCTTCCGCACGCTGTTCTTCGGTGCGACGACGATACGTATCCCATTCTGCGTGCAGGCGCAGAAAGCGATTCTGCCACTCATCAGCCTGCTCGCGTGTTTTCTTGAGCAGATCTTGTGTCGCTTTTTCTGCAGCCGCATCCGCCTTATCGGCAGCCTTCGAAGCAGCATCGCTTACTTTGTCGGCGACATCAGCTGCACCCTGTGCGGCATCTTTTGCTGCAGAACCAGCAACATCAGCAGCATCGGTCGCAACCTTGCCAGCTGCCTCTGCGGCTTTGCCAGCTTTTCCGTTAAATGCAGAAGCAACTTTTGCCGACTGCTCGGCTGCATCGTGAGTGAACTTCGATGCAGCGTCAGCAGCCTTTCCTGTAAAATCTTTTGCGTTATCGATCATATCAGCCCCCATGGTCTTGAAGGCATCGCGTGCGGCTTTACGATCTTTGCGCATACGTTCGCGGTTCTCTGCACCAGCATCGCTGGGCTTATCGCCTTGGACGTATGTTACCTTAACCTCATCGTCGTTGGTATCTGCCGTGTCCGCAGCCTTTTTACCGGTATGTTTGTTCGTACCAGCCATGACTACTTCCCTTCGTTATCATCGACCACTTCGTAGTCAGCGTCGATCGTATCGTCGCCATCGTTCTTCTTTGCACCTGCAGCCGCATCAGCTCCAGCAGCTTGCGCACCTGCTGCAGCATTCGCTCCAGCAGCACCTTGCTGACCATAGACGATCTCAGCAAGTTTATGACCAGCCTCTTGCAGCTTTTCAGTTGCAGCCTTAATAGCATCAAGATCAGTACCCTGCAATGCAGTCTTTGCTTCAGACAACGCATCCTCAGCTTGCTTCTTTGCATCGTCAGGAACCTTGTCGCCCAACTCAGACATCGTCTGCTCAGTTGCATTAACGAGTGAATCGCAGGTGTTACGTACCTCAACCTCGTCTTTGCGCTTCTTATCCTCTTCAGCATGAGATTCAGCATCTTTGACCATCTGGTCGACTTCGTCATCAGACAGTGCAGTCGATCCAGAAATCGTGATCTGCTGTTGCTTACCCGTGCCAAGATCCTTTGCAGAAACATTTACAATGCCGTTCGCATCAATATCAAAGGTGACTTCGATTTGAGGAACGCCACGGCGCGCAGCAGGAATACCAGTCAACTGGAACTTACCAAGCGTCTTATTGTCGGAAGCCATCTCGCGCTCGCCTTGCAGAACGTGAATTTCTACGCTCGTTTGGTTATCCGCAGCGGTCGAATATACTTCAGTTTTGCGTGTTGGAATAGTGGTGTTACGATCAATCATCTTGGTCATTACGCCACCCATGGTCTCAACACCAAGGGACAACGGAGTTACATCGAGTAGCAAAATACCCTCGACGTCGCCAGCAAGAACGCCGCCCTGAACAGCAGCACCCATAGCAACAACTTCATCAGGGTTAACTGACATGTTAGGCTGCTTGCCTGTCATGGTCTTAACCAAATCCTGAACAGCAGGCATACGTGTTGAACCGCCAACGAGAATAACCTCGTTTACATCGCCTGTTTTAAGATCAGCGTCAGAAAGTGCACGCTGCACAGGTTTGCGACAACGATCAAGCAGATCATGGGTGATCTTTTCGAACTCAGCGCGCGTCAACGTGTAATCAAGATGCTTAGGACCACTTGCATCAGCAGTGATGAACGGAAGGTTGATGTTTGCCTGCGTCGTGCTCGACAGCTCCATCTTTGCCTTTTCGGCTGCTTCCTTAAGACGCTGCAACGCCATTTTGTCCTTACGAAGATCAATACCATTATCGGTGTTGAACTTTTCGGCCATCCAGTCGATTATGCGCTGATCCCAGTCATCGCCACCAAGGTGGTTATCACCAGCAGTTGAACATACCTCAAATACACCGTCACCTAACTCAAGTACAGACACATCAAAGGTGCCGCCGCCCAAGTCGAAGACGAGAACTTTTTCGTCCTTGTTGGTTTTATCAAGGCCATATGCCAATGCAGCTGCAGTAGGCTCGTTGATAATACGCATAACTTCGAGTCCAGCAATCTTGCCAGCATCTTTAGTTGCCTGACGCTGTGCATCATTAAAGTACGCAGGAACGGTAATGACTGCTTGCGTAATCGTACCGCCAACCTGTTTTTCGGCATCGGTCTTAAGTTTTTGGAGAACCATCGCAGAAATCTCTTCAGGCATGTAGTTCTTGCCATCGATATTGATTACTGCACGGCCATCTTTGCCGTCTTCAACCTTGTAAGAAACAGTCTTTTGTTCGTCTGACGTTTCGGAGAAAGAACGACCGATAAAACGCTTAACGGATGAAACGGTGTTCTCTGGATTGGTAACAGCTTGGTTTTTCGCAGCTTTACCAACGACGCGCTCCCCATCTTTGCGGAATCCAACGACGGATGGCGTTGTACGATCGCCCTCAGCGTTTACGAGAATCTCAGGTTCGGATCCTTCCATAACTGCCATAGCCGAATTGGTCGTACCCAAATCGATGCCTATGATCTTTCCCATAGTATCTGTTCCTTTCGTTTAACGTATCTCTTATAGAGACCTGTTTAGTTTTTATTCAATACTGCGAATATAAAATCTAAGTGCCTCATTGTCAAGTTATCTATAATTCGTTCATATTTTGGGGTAAAAAAGCGCTGATCTGCGTAAACACAAGCGTTTGCCTCTAGAGATAACGCAATAGCGAATTCTTTGTCACGAAATCGTTGCTTTTGCGTAACGTTTATGAAGTGAATGCTTATAAAGCAAAGAAATGGGCTGATGGGACGTATAAACAGCGATGGCGTAGAGCCATCGAATGCAGTCTCGATAAGGAATACGCCGTTAAAGCGTATAGGAGATGCCAATGTAGCATCTTCGAATATATTCTGACCAAGGAACATACCGTTGGGACGTATATGTAACCACGATGTAGAACTTTTGGACGCAGATCGGTGACGAAATATGCCGTTGAAACGGATACGTATCCACGATGCACCACTATCGAATACACTCTGACTAAAGAAAATGCCATTGAGGCATATGTGTAACCTAAATGTATCGCCTTGAATGAAGCGCTGGCGAGCAAATGCCGATTCGTGTTTTTCAACTTAAGACAATGAGTAAAACACCTCCATAACACCTGATGAGATGCGCGACTTATAGGATTCGAAATTTCTTCGATACTATAAGGATGAAAAAATCTCGCGTTTCGGCTCTTATTCGCCATCGGTCATACATTCCATTACAGAGGGATCACTCTCGACAAGCCAACGCTACATTTCGCTACGTTCACCTTGTATCCACCACACTTGTACTACATCCGTATCATGTACATAGTTAGGCATACGCTATAGTATTCCAGCGTTAACCACGCTTGTACTACATTTGTATCATGTATGCAGTAGACGTTGTGTCGTGCGGTAAAAACAAACTATCCGTAAGAGACTCATGCTCTTACGGATAGAGATACATAATGTCTATGCCTCATAATCGGCATATATAGTAAATAAACAAACATGTTGGGGGTAGTAGTACTGACCCGATGTAATCGTTAATCCTCAACGACTTCAGTAATTGCTCCCATAGGGCACTCTTCAAGGCAATCGCCACATGCAATGCAGTTATCCTCATTAGTTACTGTGCATACGCCACCTACGACTTCAAGAACATCTTGAGGACACGCATCGACGCAAATGTCACAGCCCACACATTCATCAGTATCAATAACTGGATGAGACATATCTCTTCTCCTTTTCTTCTCTCTTTTTGCATCGCTCCTTGCGGATGCGACAGATATATAGGCGAAACATACCATGCTTTCGCATGATTACAAGTAAAACACGACGAAAAACAGTGACTGGCATAAAATGAACGCTGACATCACTCGTTCGTATTCTGATGGAATATAACACGTTTCTCGTACGCTGTCATTCCATTTATGCCACATCTAATTCATGTAAGCAATAGGACACGCGATCCCCATAGATAATTCGTTTAATTACCTACGAAATAGACCGCTTAAAGCCAACTTAGCAAATGCGAGGAAGCTGCTCGCCAACAAGCATATCCAAAATTCGCGTGCTACCGATAGCTGTACGAACCGTTACTCTCGAATCACGTTGCGCTTCTTTCTCTTCAACCTCGCCAATAATGGCAGCATCTTTTCCATACGTATTATTTTTCATAGCACGTAATGCTGCATCGGCTTGATCCGCAGGAACAACACTGACCATTTTGCCTTCGTTGGCAACCTGCAGCACATCATATCCAAGCATCTCGCACGCACCACGAACTTCGGGCTTAACAGGAATTAATTCCTCTTGGACTGACATATTAACGCCCGCTTGTTCAGAGAGTTCATTAAGTGTTGACGCCAATCCACCACGTGTAGGATCCCTAAAGCATCGTGTTCCA
The DNA here is from genome assembly GCA_002417975.1 of Eggerthellaceae bacterium UBA5808. Lineage (GTDB taxonomy): Bacteria > Actinomycetota > Coriobacteriia > Coriobacteriales > Eggerthellaceae > UBA5808. The sequence continues at coordinate 6,180 of DIDE01000116.1, read as the reverse complement.
GGAGCAGCTTGAAGCACATCTTCGATAAGACCGTTCAATGGCGCAGCATCGCTGCGAATATTTGCATGGAAACTCAACTGCTCACGACAGCTCATAATGGTAATACCATGATCGCCAAGCGTTCCTGTAACAAGAATCTTATCCCCTGGCTTACAAAGCTGCCCGCCAAGATGGCGATCTTTAGGAATAAATCCAATGCCACTCGTATTAATGTAGATACCATCACCGTGTCCGCGGTTAACAACTTTTGTATCACCGGTTGCAATATGGACGCCAGCTTCTTGAGCCGTTTTCGCCATTGATGCGCAAATACGCTTAAGGTCTGTCATCGGAAATCCTTCTTCAAGGATAAATCCGCAGCTAAGATACGCTGGACGAGCACCGCTTGTTGCAACATCATTCACTGTGCCGCAAATTGCAAGATGACCGATATCGCCACCAGGAAAGAAGTGAGGAGTAACAACAAAGCTATCAGTTGAATATGCAAGACGACTACCATCTTGAGGAATCACTAAATCAGCTGCATCGTTTCCTTGATGTAACTCATCAGTCCCATATGCCTGCATAAAGACGTTATCGATGATACGCCTCATCATCGTTCCGCCACTTCCGTGACCTAATAGCACCGTTGTATCTTCCATCACAGCCTCAACCTTTCCAAAAACTATGTTTTACCTACTCGCAACTTATCTAACGCAATTCTTATATCACAACTATTACTACAACTCTTATAACTCAATTTCTACAGCGTTGTTTTAGCCATTTGACGTTGCGCCAGCATCTATCCACAACTCTTATAACTCAATTCCTATAGCGTTGTATTAGATACAGCGTGTTTAATGCAATTTTCACAACGCGATTCGCACAACATAGCGCACTCGTTACATGAGATCGCGTGTATCACCATAAGACAATATACAAAACAATCCAACTAAAAACTCCGCGCACCTTTTAAACGGAATACGCGGAGTTCAATGTTACACACTAAATAAATTTGCCGGTTGTCGTCAGCACCAAACGACCATGCTTTACACCCTTTGTGCCGAGGATGCGATTGCTAATTTCTTGAACCGTTCCTGTATCGCCACGCATCGCAATAACCTCAAGACAATTTTCTTCATCAAGATGGATATGCATCGTAGAAATAATCATCTCATAATATCCGTGTTGAATAGTATCGAGCTTTTCAACTAAATCATTTGAGTGGTGACTAAATACGATAGTAAGCGTCCCAACAACTTCTTTGCCAGGAGTATCACATTCATCTTCAACAAGAGCATCTCTGACAAGGTCACGTACAACTTCGCTGCGATTCTTTGCGATTCCTCTTCGAGCAACCAACTCGTCAAACTGCATAAGGAGTTCTTCGGGCATCGCAACTGAAAATCGCATGAGATCGTTAGGCATATAGTACAGTCCTTCCTTATCCACCGTATCAACAGGTATCATGTGCGGCGGCCGCCCATGCGTATCAACAGCTAATTCGATACGATCGATCACGGTCAGATCCGATGGATGCATGTTACATCATCCATCGGATCTACCGACAGCGTGTTCTTACTTCACTAGTAAGATTTAGACGAGATTAACGGTTACTCCTGGGCCAGCTGCAGCATCATCATCAACTGCATCCTGAGCATCAGAGAGCGCAGCGCGTGCATCATCCAAAAGGTGCTGGAGCTCTTCGAGAGCCTGAGCCGTCTTATCATAGCTTGCGTTATCTGCCATGTGATAAAGCTTGTGAGCCCAACGACGATTCAATGCTACTTGGTCATCCATCTGCTCTAACATCATTTTAAATTGACCAGTGTTCACACCATTTGTGCACATATAGATCATCCTTTCGTATAAAACATGGATCACGGTAACGTCTGCGAGCGTATGATCGATACGCAAAATCATAGCTAGTACGGTCGATCAATATAAATAAACAAACGTACGTCGTACTTCGTTTCAACACTGTCTATTATGCTCATCTATCGTTCGAATGGAAGTGATATTCGGCAATTAGTGTGAATTTTTCTCTTTTTTGTAATACTATTTCGTGCTTTTTATATCTTTCGCTCGTTTGCATTTACATGCTTTATAGACTAAACACTCAATTTGGTTATAAGGGTAATGGAATAGAGCAACTGTGTAAGACAGCTGTATATAACGACTTACACGGCGACTGTTTATGATGACTATGCATGACAACTATGCACGGCGACTATGTATGACAACTATTTATGATGACTATGCATGACAACTATGCATGGCGACTGTACATGACCGCATAGTACTGCGTTCATATCCGAACTATAAAAAATCACCCACTGAAGATATCCTCCAGTGGGTGAAATCATACAGACCTATTACACAAGGTGTAAATCAATTCTTACACACGCTGTAAGTTAATTTCGCTTGTTAGCCTTTTTACGATCAGTCGTCGAAAGAATACGTTTTCTTAGACGAATATGCGTCGGGGTAATCTCAACGAGCTCATCGTCCTGAATGTATTCCAGTGCTTCTTCAAGCGTAAAGCGAACAGGTGGGGTAAGCTGAATAGCCTTATCAGCACTGCTGGTACGTTGATTACCAAGGGACTTACTCTTAGCGATATTAACAACCATATCGCCTTCCTTAGCACTCTGTCCAACAATCATGCCTTCGTAGCATTCTTCGCCAGGACCAATAAAGAGCGTTCCGCGCTGCTGCAATGAATCGAGTGCATAAGCAACACTCTTATCCGTGGACATCGAAATCATCGAACCATTTTTACGACCCGAGAAGTCTCCGCGGAATGGACCGTACTCGCTAAAGTGATGGAACATCGTTGCTTCACCGCGTGTAGCATTCAGCAATTTAGTACGAAGACCCATGGTTCCACGTGCAGGAATCTTGAATACGAGATGTGTCTGATCGCCCTTTGCAGCCATATCAGCCATTTCGCCACCAGCAGTACCAAATACTTCGATTGCCTTACCAGCATACTCACTTGGTACCTCAACGGTTGCTTCTTCGATAGGCTCAAGTTTATGACCCTTTTCGTCTTCTTTAATAATGACTCGAGGACGACCAACCTGGAATTCAAATCCCTCACGGCGCATCGTTTCCATCAAGACAGACAGATGAAGCACGCCACGTCCAGCAACTTCGATGCCAGATTTATCTTCAAGCTCACTAATCCGCATTGAAATATTGCTCTCAGCTTCGCGCATCAAACGCTCGCGTAGCTGACGTCCACCAACGATGTCGCCATCCTGACCAATAATCGGGCTGTCAGATGCCTGGAAGACAATTGCCATCGTAGGCTCTTCAACCTTAATTGGAGCCAAGCGAACAGGATGCTCACGGCTGGTAACCATATCTCCGATGTCAGCATCTTCAACACCAACAACAGCAATAATATCGCCAGCGGCGACTTCGGTTTGCTCTTTTTTCTCGAGGTTCGCAAAAGTGAATACCTGTTTAATAATGGTGTTGTAACGCGTACCATCATTTTTGATAATCAGAACAGGCTCATTCTGATGCATGGTGCCACTATGGAGACGGCCGATACCAATTCGACCAACAAAGCTTGAATGATCGACGGTGCAAATCTGAAGAGCAAGTGGTGCATCCGGTTCGCACTCAGGCGCAGGGATTTCCTTAACGATCGTGTCGAGTAATGGAATCATATCGTCATTACCATCATCGGCTTCATAACGCGCATAACCATTAACTGCACTTGCATATACAACAGGAAAATCAAGTTGCTCATCTGTTGCATTAAGTTCAACCATAAGATCGAAAACTTCATCAAGAACTTCATCAGGACGAGCACCTGGACGATCGATCTTGTTGATAACAACAACAATACGCAGTCCAAGATCGAGTGCGTGACGCAAAACAAAACGCGTCTGAGGCATAGGACCTTCAAAAGCATCAACAATCAGCAGAGCACCATCAGCCATATTAAGGACACGTTCTACCTCGCCGCCAAAGTCAGCATGGCCCGGTGTATCGATGACGTTGATCTTAGTACCCTTGTAGTTAATAGCGATATTTTTAGAAAGAATCGTAATACCGCGCTCACGTTCCTGATCATTACTATCAAGAACACGTTCCTCTACCTGCTGGTTTTCGCGAAACACTTTACATGCCGAAAGAAGACGATCGACAAGCGTCGTCTTTCCATGGTCGACATGCGCAATAATCGCCACATTACGAAGATTATCTTGCTTCATTTTCAATCCAATTCTTCTAGTTGAGCCAGGATAATCTTTTTTTCCTGACTAAGTTGCCCTATATGTTGATCAAGACTACGAATATTACCAACTACTGTCATTACCTGTACCGCACCCCAGATAATACAACCAACAGCAATTGCCATAATCGTCGGTAAGCGCCTCGAGAGAATCGCCACAACCAATCCACCGGCTATCAATATCGCACCATTCCGCCGCGAATCTGATAACGCATCTCGTTGCGCCACCAGTTGTGTCCGAGCCGCCTGTATGCCAGCGAGCCGCGCACGCAATTGCTCGGCGTTAGAAAGCGGCACTGATGTCGACTGGTGTGATCGACTTCCTCTTGTACTGCCCGAGCAAAGTACTTGGTACGCTTCTTGTAAACGTTTAAATTGCTCCGTTGCACGCTCGGCCAACTTCTTATTTCCAGCAAACCGATCTGGGTGAAGTATCTGAGCGGTCTCACGGTACGCAACTTTAACTTGCTCTAATGTCGCGTCGTCGTCTAAAGCAAGAATATGCAAAGCTTCACGGCGATCCACAATCCCAGCCTTTCAACTACGTTTGAATGCGACTCAACCGCTCACTATCAAAAAAAGCAGGCCCAATCTCTTGGGCCTGCTTTACTTGCAATGGTGGAGCTTAGGGGGTTCGAACCCCTGACCTCAGGCTTGCAAAGCCCGCGCTCTCCCAGCTGAGCTAAAGCCCCGTTCAAATTTCGTAAGGAATATTCAAACGAGCAAACATCCTTACCTGCGCTTTTTGGTTATCAATAAACGCTCCACCGGCAACTCGGCTCACGGTGGAGCGTTTATCATCAACATGGTGGGCCCAAGTGGATTTGAACCACTGACCTCACGCTTATCAGGCGTGCGCTCTAACCAACTGAGCTATGGGCCCAAAAAACGCGCAAGGGCTACTTTATAGCACCCATAGAAATCGGTCAAGTGTTTTCTTAGCGAAACGGCAGAAAATTAGGTCTTTTTCGTACTTTGTGGAGCTTTCTTCACGTTTACGCGACACCATGAACACGCTTTCTATAACATTATATATCTTAGTTAATACAAATGTTGGCCATATCTAGTTGGTTTATTGAAAAAGTTCAGCTAGGATAGACGAAAGAACGATATATTCACAAGCGATCGTAGTCGAATCATCTTAAGCGCTCAGCAATGGTGAGGAGAAACCATGAGTAAGCCTACAATGGTACCGGTTAAGATACAGACGCTTATCGTCGCTCAGGCACCTCACCCTTCTATTCTTGTGCTTGTTCCAAGCGAAGACACTCCACAACATGATGACTCTCGTGTTGTCCCAATTTGGATGGGCACAAGCGAGGCAACACAAATTGGGCTAGCGATTAATCAGACAAAATTTAAGCGTCCACTTACACATGATTTGATGATCGATATGATTTCGCAGCTCGATGCATCAATTATTGGCGTTGATATCGTACGCGTTGAACAACAAACATTTTATGCAGAGCTATCGCTCCACCAACAAGGACGAACAATTGTTGTAGACGCTCGCCCCAGTGATGCAATTGGTCTCGCTATTCGCGAACAAGCACCTATTCGAATTTCATCAGATGTTTTACGACAAGCTTCGTTCCCCTACATTACGCGTAGTAAGGAAGAAGTGAATAAAGAACTTAACGATTTTCATTCGTTTGTTACTACACTCTCTCCTGATGATTTTCTTCCGCCAAGCGACATCTAGATTTATTGTTCGCTCGCATTCTGTTGTTGCCTGTATTATTCCCACTCCTTTTCCCGCATTTTTTGTCCGCATTCTTGATATTTATACGTCAATCCGTCGTATTTTCGTATTACCAAATGTAACGCTGGCAAATACCATGTCATCTATGCATTCTGTATACCACTATCCGCTAGAATTAGATGCTTCCGAACGAGAACATGTCGTTGAGACCTATTGGAGATGTCAATGCAGCATCTTCGAATACATTCTG
>DIDE01000053.1 GCA_002417975.1 Eggerthellaceae bacterium UBA5808 | reverse complement strand
GGTCAGAAGATTACGACAGCGACGCCCAACCCTTACGCAACAATGATGTCATCTGACACCGCAAAGCGTGAGCGCGCAATGCTTGAGGGCGTTGTTAAAGAAGGTACCGGCACCGCAGCAGCAGTTGATGGTGTTCAAATAGCAGGTAAGACAGGTACGGCCGAAACTGGCAAAGCCAACGACGATAGTTGGTTCGTAGGCATGGGACCTTCCGACAATTGCTCTGTTGTATGCGCAATTGTGCTCGAGCAGTGCCCTAAAGGAACAACAAGTGCTGCCGCACGTGCGCAAAATGTATTGCGCACTTCGTTGCAGACACAAGGAGTTCTTTAAACTACGTATCAAGGTTGAGATAAATAGAGTATGCTGTAAGTTCAGAAGAATCACAGGCCCTTACGGCGCTTACTTACAAAGGAGTTAAAACGTGAGTGACAATATGATAGGACGGGTCTTCAACAACCGCTATCAGATTACCGAACGCATCGGTATCGGTGGTATGGCTGAAGTTTTCCGTGCACAGGATCGCGTGCTTGGTCGTCTCGTCGCCGTCAAGGTAATGCTTCCTCAATATGCCGCTGATCCGGACTTCACTCAACGCTTCCGTCAAGAAGCGGCATCTGCAGCTAATCTTCAGAGTCCTTATATCGTTAACGTATACGACTGGGGACAAGACGAAGGTACATATTTCATCGTCATGGAATATGTACGTGGTAGTGATCTTAAGACTGCCATCAAACAACGTGGTGCGATTAATCAGCGCAAAGTTGCAGAAATCGGCGCTCAGGTATGCCAGGCTCTTTCAGTTGCGCATAACCAGGATATTATCCACCGCGACATAAAGCCGCAAAACATCATGGTGCAGCCTGATGGCAACGTAAAGGTCATGGACTTTGGCATTGCGCGCGCAAAGAATTCGGTTAAGTCACAGACATCAGCCGTTCTTGGAACTGCTCATTATATTTCTCCTGAGCAAGCACAGGGTAAAGAACTCACACCTGCAAGTGATATCTATTCGCTCGGCATTGTTATGTACGAAGCAGCAACGGGATCACTCCCCTTCGATGCTCCGGATGCAGTAAGCGTTGCCACAAAGCAGGTCAATGAACTCCCTGCACCGCCGCACGAGGTAAAACCTGATATTGATCCTAATCTCGAAGCCATCATTATGCGCGCTTTAGAGAAGGATCCTATGAACCGTTTTGCAACGGCCACGGATATGAAACATGCAATCAATGATTATCTCGCAGGTCGCTCACTCGACTTCACAAATGCAGAAACTCAGGTCATGAACGGTGCATATCCTGCCGAAGGAACTTCCGTTATGCCTGCAGTTGGAGCAGCAGAGCGCGGCGCACAGTCAACGCACCGCAATGTTTCGACTGCTGATCCTGAAGAAGAAAAGAAAGCTTCTCGTAAAAAGAAGATCATCATTGCCATCGTTGCAATTCTAGCCATCGCGTTGATAGCCGGAATCGTTTTTGCAATTAATGGTGCCAATAGCGGAAACGGAAAAGTCCCCGATGTTACAGGAAAGACCGTAAGTGAAGCAACTACGATGATTCAGTCGTCTGGCTACACTGTTGGTTCGACCACACAAGTTTATAGCGATTCTATTCCATCTGGTTCGATCGTTAGCACCGATCCAAATGCTGGCGTTTCTGCAGCTAAAGGATCAAAAGTTAATCTCAACGTTTCCAAGGGTAAAGAGCAAGTCGAAGTTCCTGACCTCTATGGCATGAGCGCGAGCGAAGCAGAGCAGGCCTTGAATAAAGCAGGACTCAAGGGCAAACAGAGTACGTCGCAGCATTCAGATAGTGCTCCAGCGAATACCGTCATGGACCAAGATATTGCATCTGGTACTAAGGCCGATAAGAACACCGTTATCACCTACACGATTTCGCTCGGTCCTGATACCGTTTCTGTCCCCGATGTTCGCGGGCAAAAAGAATCAACGGCCACAACATCACTCAAGAACAGCGGCTTTAGTGTTCAGACATACAAGGACTACAGTGATACCGTTGATGAAGGACTCGTCATCGATCAAACTCCTTCATCAGGAACAAAGGTCGACAAGGGTGCAACGATAAGCTTGACGATTAGCATGGGAGCCAAGCCTAAAGAAACATTTACCGTAAGTGCAAGTGGTACCCCAACAGCAGGCGGATCTGTCTCGGTCAGCAAATCTAGTGTAACAAGTGGTGGATCGTTCACGTATTCCATTACGGTTAACTCTGGGTACACAATCGCAAGTGTTGTTGACAGTCGCGACGGAAACTTAGGGACGTCAGCAAATGGCACCGTATCAAATGTGACGGAGAGCCACACCATCACGGTCACGTTTACACAGACGTCAACTTCGTCTACATCAGGCAATACCACCAACAGCACGGGAAGTAATACGGGTGGCACAACTACAGGCGGAACGTCGACAACGACTAAGACGAATTAGCGTACAAGCCAGCGCGCAGCTAAGCAATATGATCTAGCAAGCGCGTGTATGAAAGCATTACAAGACCACGAACAACCGGATTCGCCCACGCGAGTCCGGTTGTTGTACTTTAGGGCCTATAGCGCATTTTGCTCACGCAAAGATAGAAACAGCTAGGCTGAAGGCGCAACGATCCATCAGATATCAGGAAACGAATAGACCAAATTCACGGCAATCGCTGGAGAACGAAAATTCACTAGAGGCCAAATAACGAATAGTCTATATTCACGATGTCCCGCTAGAGAGCAACAGCCCACTAGAGACCAAGTAACGGATAGACTGCATTCAGCAATGCTTTAGCGCAACCAGGTAGCACATCTTCTACTTGCGTGGCTAATAGGCCATCTTCTCGACAGTCCGTTAGGAATCGAGTAACGCATATTCTACCTATGCAACGGATAGACTACTAACCATAATGAACTGCTGCTATTACGCAACATATTCCCTATTTACGAAGCAGATGTGCAACACGATGGCGAATGAAGGTCGAAACGCGAGATTTTTTCGTTCACATGGTATCGGAGAAATTTCGAATCCTATAGGTCGCGCTTCTTACCAGGTATTATGGAGGTGCTTTACCTATTGTCTTAGGTTGCAAAACACGAATCGGCATTTGCTCGCCAGCGCTTCATTCAAGACCGATACATTTAGGTTACGTATACGTCTCAACAGCATATTTCATCATTGATCTGTATTTGATGGTGTTACATCGAAGATACGAATACGTCTCAACGACGTTTTTCATCGTCAAGTTATATCAAGGCTGCTATATTGACATCTCCTATAAGGATCAGCAGCATGTCATTCGCAAAGCTTCATTCGTTGGTGTTACATCGAGGCATCGTATAAGTCTCAACAATATGTTCCTCTGCAGAACTGCATTCGTCCTCAGTAGTTCTGCGCTATTGAGCGCTCGACCGTTCTTCTTCGACAAGATTGATCAAATCCTGTTGACTATGGATCCCCAACTTGTCATATACATGAGATACATGCGTTTTAACCGTATTGTAAGAGATCACTAAATGCTCCTGAATATAGCGACCATTTCGGCCATGAGCCAACAACAGAAATACATCGCACTCACGTGGAGTAAGCCCAAATCGACGTTCTATTATCTGGCAGCATCCATCAAAATCCGCATCAAGCATAGCTGGCAATACTTTTGCTACCGGCTTAATCCGATCGATAATTCCATTAAAACTGTGATGACCGCTCAGATACATAATGTAAGCGGCAAATCCAAGCGCAATACAAGCAAGAAGCAGTTGCTGTGATGGGCCGATTAGAACACTATCGCTGTTGCCATTAAACAATCTTCCTGCAAATGCGCCCATAACTACGCCGAAAGATTTCATTGCAGTACCCCACGAAAATACAGATACGGCATATAAGCGATTCCTTGATCCGATGGCAATCAAGATGTACCACGACACAAGCTCAAAAATATCGCTTCCTGACAAAAGGAGAGCATTTGCTGTCCCCGACGGCAAAATACTACTTGAAGGGATAAGAAGTAGCCCAGCTAGAACACATAAACATGCGATGCGGAATAGCACATCAGTATCAAGTTTCTTGTGCAATCGAAACGTTTGCAAAACATATATGCCAAGTGCAGCGAATGCAATAGCTTCGTACCACGTCCACACAGGCGCACGATCTGATTCACCAAAGGTTAAGCCAATCCCAAACATAAAACGAAAAACAAGCATACACACAAATACTTGGCTAGCTAGTGATATGAATGAAGGCGGCTGACTAATTTGAGCATCTTTAACATTAATTTCTTCACGAGTAGACACACCGCGGTTAAGAATAGGTTTGGCGATAACCAGGAGTGTAAACGGAACAATGAGCGATTGAAGAGTAACTCCAGCTGAAAAAGAAATACATGAACATGGGATCTGAATACAGTACGAAGCAATCATTGCACTAATAAGAACGATGCCAATCGCAGAAAGCGATACATCTACGCAAGCAAGTCCAACTGCCACATAGACAAACCCACGTGCTACCGCTCCGCAAAGAGCAGAAACAATAACACATGCAGGAGCACCAAAAAGTAACGCAGGTGCAAGAAACCCTAATGGGACAAGAGCGCACACAAACGAAATAACAATAAAACGACGCGATGTAAATAGCTGAGTTGACCGTCCTGCAACAAAGGCGATCACAACAAATACAATTCCGTTCAATAAAGAGCATGCATCACGAAGATTCCAAGAAATGGTGTCATAAAATGGAAATGTATATTGATTAAGTAACCATGTTCCCAAAAAAATAAAGAACAAAGCAAGACCGCAACGTACCATGCTGCTCGGCAAAGATTGTCGATTAGTAGCGGCCCTCTTCACTATTGGCGTATTCAAACGATCCATCATCGAATTCCTAGCCCTCAATGCTACGTGTATTCTCCAAAGCCGTATGCGTGTATTGAAATGTTATACGCAGTCTTGCCTTAATGAAATTGGAAACATAGCTTTTCTCTCCTCATCTGACCAGGTGTTCATATCCGTTCATACTCCTGGGGTGAGACCCTCCCAATACCATCAATCGCAAGACACAAGAATAATTCAAACGCCTAGGGTGATGCCTTATCTCACATTCCATCGTAGGATTCAGATCATGAAAGCAACCTTACAGCAAGGTTGCCAGTACGACGCAAAAAAAGCAAGCCTATGGCATTAAGGGGATATATCCGCTGTAGGACTTGGCGTCAAAGTGCTGAAATCTAGGCAGTGGAAAGAGGAACAATGTCACAGAATATTTCACGACGCGGCTTCATGTCAGGAGCAGCTGCAATGGGGGCACTTGCAGCAATGAGCGGACTTGCAGGCTGCGCGCAACCGAGTAAGCGCAGTGCAGATAGCGCATCATCCGCATCTGATTCGACATCACAAAACTGGTTAGGATCAGAACCCACAATCAGTGATGATTCGATATCGGATACTAAGACCGCTGATGTCGTTGTTGTTGGTGCGGGAACTGGTGGATTATTTGCCGCATGCGCTGCAGCAGAATCAAATGCATCAGTTATCGTCCTCGAAAAAGGCGATGCACCAGGTGCGGTTAAAGATGACCTTGGAGCAGTTAACAGTGCGCTTCAAAAAGAAGACGGCACTGTCATCGACAAAGACGCAATGTCTCTTGATATGTATCGTTATTCAAACGGTCATATGAACCTATCGCTATTTAATCGTTGGTATGAGTCTTCTGCAGAAACAATCGATTGGTACACGAACTTACTCAAGACAAAAAACGTCACGATGTGGCATGAAGCCGCAATCGGTGACGTCGAAGGGTCCATGCCTCATTGGGCAACTGGACACAGTCCTGCTTGGCCCGAGGACAACTCTCTAAGCGGCGGCAAAGTGCTCAGTGAATATGCAACACAGCATAACGCTCAAATTCTCTATTCAACACCTATGGTTAAACTCGTAACCGAAAATGGCAAGGTCACCGGCGTCATCGCCAAGGACGAAAACGGAGCATATATCAAATGTAGTGCATCTAAAGGTGTTGTCATTGCATGCGGCGGATATGCCTCCAATAAAGATATGATTAAAGCCCTGCAGCCAGACGTGGATAAAATGCGTTCATCAACATGGGCTCCCACAAGCAACTCAGGTGACGGAATCAAAGCATGCCTTTGGGCTGGAGCAGCTATGGACCCTGTCCATTCAGCAATGTTCTTTGATCGGTGTGCTGTAGCACCAACCGATGTCAGTGGTGTTGACACAAAGGGCAGTCAGTTCTGGATGGGCTCGCAACCATGGCTTAAGGTTAACTTGAATGGTGAACGCTTTACGAACGAAGGAACGGGCGTTTATGATTGGATTCTTCACGCGGCCCTCAATCAGCCCAATAACACCTATTGCTCCGTATTTGACAGCAATTGGAAAACATACGCGCAGCAATTTGTTATGCATGGTTGCTCACGTCTATATCCATTTGAAAACGGTGCACCTTCAAATCACGACATTCCTTTTGCAGAGCAGCAGCTCAATACGCTCATAGATAAAGGAATTGCCGTAAAAGCCGACACGATAGCAGAACTCGCTGGGGCGCTTAATATTCCTGCTGATACGTTTACTGCAACTGTTTCACGTTACAACGATTGTTACGCTCAGGGGAAAGATGCCGACTTTGGCAAGGAAAGCTACCGCCTATCTAAGCTCGACACACCACCATACTATGGTGTGCGTCAAGCAGGATCCCTTCTCTGTACGCTCGATGGAATTCGTATTAACGAAAAATGCCAAGCACTTAAAGAAGACGGCACAGTAATCGAAGGACTCTATGTAACTGGTAATGATTCTGGTTGCTATTTTGATACGAGTTATCCCAACCAGGCAACTGGATTAGCATGTGGACGCACGGTTACCTTTGGACGACAGATCGGAAAAGAGCTCGCTCAAGCATAAGATTGCCGAACCTACCTTTGTTTCACCGTCCCTCGCCATCCACCCCCTCCGATGGCGAGGGACAATGCTTTACCGGAACAAATGCGTTAGCGCATCAATAATCCGCGGATTGCCATCAAGCCACTGGCCATAGGTAATACCGATCGTCGCGCAAAGTACAATGAGGAAAATTGGCCAGAACCCAAAGATGAGAATTGCAACAGCAACAATTGCTCCCCCAACGCCGTATATAAGCGTATGACGGTTATGGGCAACATAATCGGACCAGTTGTCCACATCACTCGTGTGACTCCCTGCAGTATCCCGCGATGCCTCGAGCGATCGGCGTACTGTAGAACGCGATGAAGAAACTGCACGCCCCACCATAGTACGGAATCGGTCACCTTTTGAAGGAACATCTTCGTTGAGCGGCAACTCCCCTTTTGGATGAATAGTTTCGTTTGGCAGTGATTCCCCTTGCAATGGAGATTCTTCGCTAACCTTAGGCTCGCTTTTTGATGGAACCTCTTTAGTATTCTTCGGAGCATTTGAAACCGCTTGCACTGTATCAGGCTTCGCAGTATTGCGCTTGTCATCGTTCGACTTCACGCCGCCAGTGGACTTCGCATTATCAGGCTTCGTGCTCTTGCGCTTAGCTTCACCCGGCTTGGTATTTGGCTTCACGCTGCTGGACTTCGTATTATCCGAATTTACCTTAGTTGACGTCGCGCTATTCTGCTCATTCGATGTTGGCGCATTGGTATGTTTTGTAGATGATTCAGACATCAGCGGCGCTCCTTCGAAAGAGAGAGGGTTGAAGAATGTTTTTGCTCAGATTTATCTGAAGAAGACGGATGAAGAACAGCAGTATCATCCCCGCTGATCACATCACAAGAGTCTTCATCACTTTGAGTATCAGCGATAGCATCATAATTCGTCGCATCAGTTGTGGATGCCTCGTCTGCTGTTATATTCTCCGCAGGTGTCGCATCATTATCGGCAGACTCATCGTTGGCTTGCACTCCATCAATCGATTCGTCCTTAAATGGTGTCCCTAGCTTAATATCATCAGGTACATCATCTGCACGACTATCGCGTACGTCAAGCACGACCTTGTCAACTTCGCTGCCTAAAAGATGTTCAACATCGCTTTTGATTGCAGCCTGCAATGCTGGTCCAACAGTTCCTAAAGACACCAATCCATGCGGCGCAATGCGTACCGAAATAATGCATCCATGCCGTTTTGACGATGTAAGACGAGCACGCGCATTAATAAACTGCACCGAAGGGAACGCTGTAACCGTTCGCTCAACAGTGTGTTCGATAACTGAACGAGATACAAGCATAGGGCCTGCATCATTGGTCGTTTCTAAATAAGAGTGACGCCGCCGCGCAAAAAGGATGCGGCACAAAATACAAACAAGTCCAACCGCAACGATCGCAAGGCAGACGATAAGGGCAATATTAAACCATGCAGAACCCTTAACCGCACTAATGGCCGGCGCAATCGGCTCTACACTAAACCATGCGCATGTCAGAGCGCCAGCGCTCAACACGGTCGCTAATACAAAAAGAAACAGACAGAATCTTTTACCGCTCCCCATATAAATCCTCCGATCGGTATGTCCGCCTTAACGGGCGCAAGGACACGTAAACGCAACTCCTCGTATTTTCTATGGTATCAGTGTACGTCCTTTCGTGCGTCTACAAAACGATGCCAAAATCAATCCATGTTTCAAAGAAAGAAAACGAACGAATTGTGAGAGTATCCCACATCTATCTTGCATAGCAGACCATATGCTATGACGCTTCAGCGAGTTGCGCACTGGCACGATGGCGATGTTGTGGCGACCTCCGCATACGCTGTTTGAGCTTGAACATGGTGTAGAATATTAAGTTGTTTGTGCCTCCGTAGCTCAGGGGATAGAGCACCGCTCTCCTAAAGCGGGTGCCGACGGTTCGAATCCGCCCGGGGGCACCAGTAAATTCGCAGGTGATGGAAACCCATTACCTGCTTTTTATATCCGTTACACATGGCCGTCTTAAAGGTAACGCCACTCGTTTTGTTATGTGTGGTAGCAACCATAGGGAATAGGCACGACCGTATGGGATAGGCGTAACCATATCAAACAACTACGCTCATTATCATGTCCTCGGCCTAATCCTTTACAACGCCCTACACCCAGCGTCAAAAGACAGCAGCATTCAGCATTACCGAATAATCTTGTACGTTAACATTAGGTTAAATCATTGTCGGTTGCCGCTCTTATTGCTCCAATACGTCAAAATTATGAACGATCAGAGTCACTTCCTTACAGTAAAGTGCTAAATTACTCTGTATTGACCGTTTTCGGATAATCGGTCTTACGGTACCGACTACCCGAAGGTTGTCCGTTCTCGTACCTATCCACCTGTTCTAGACAAAGGATCTATCTTGGAATCTGTATTTGCGACCATCAATACCGTTTTGACATCAATCGATGATGCCATCTGGGGCGTTCCTCTTATCTGCCTTATTCTATTTGGCGGCATTATGCTGACGATACGCCTTCGTGGCGTGCAGTTTCGTCAACTCGGACGCGCACTACGTTACATGCTCAAAAACGAAAAAGATGGAACCGGCGAAGTCACCAGTTTCGCCGCGCTATGTACCGCGCTTTCGGCCACCATTGGCACAGGAAACATCGTCGGCGTCGCAACCGCTGTCGTAACAGGCGGACCAGGCGCTTTATTTTGGATGTGGATTGCCGCATTGTTTGGCATGGCAACTAAATACTCCGAAGGCCTACTTGCCGTCAAATACCGCAGTATGGATCCCGAAACAGGACATACACTTGGCGGTCCTTTCTACTACATCGAACGCGGCATGGGTATCCGTTGGCGCTGGCTTGCAAAGGCATTTGCCTTCTTTGGCATGTGCGTTGGACTCTTTGGCATCGGTACGTTTACCCAAGTAAACAGTATCTCAAGTGCTATCACAACCTTTTTTGATCCAACTAAGAGCGCAACAGTATCGCTCTTTGGCATGAACTATTCAATCGCTACGATGATCGGCGGCCTGATCGTTGCAGTCTGCGCAGGTCTCGTTATTATCGGCGGCTTACGACGCATTGCACAGGTATCGGAGCGCGTAGTACCTGTAATGGTTGTTGCTTATGTCCTTATTTCGCTGGTTCTCATCATTTTCAATATCAACGCTCTGCCAGGCGCGTTCGTCGAAATTTTCGAGAGCGCTTTTGGACTTCAGGCAGTAGCCGGAGGAGCACTCGGAGCAATTATTATTGCCATGCAAAAAGGTATTGCACGAGGCATCTTCTCTAACGAAGCAGGCCTCGGCTCTGCTCCAATCGCAGCTGCAGCAGCTCAGACTAAAGAACCTGTCCGCCAAGGACTCGTGTCGATGACTGGTACGTTCCTTGATACGATCATCGTCTGCAGCATGACAGGACTCGCTTTAGTCATTACCGGTGCTTATAACATTCCAGGACTTGAGGGCGCAGCAATCACCACTGCTGCTTTTCAAGCAGGACTTCCCTTTATTCCTAGCCAGGTAGTCTCTTTTGTCATGATGCTTTGCCTGGTACTGTTTGGCTTTACCACAATCCTTGGATGGGATTACTACGGCGAGCGCTGCCTTGAATACTTTAGCAATGGAAATATGAAACGCGTGCGCGTCTATCGTTGGCTCTATATCTTTGCAATCTTCATCGGCCCTTACATGACCGTATCAGCTGTATGGACCATTGCTGATATCTTTAACGGACTTATGGCCATTCCAAACATGATTGCATTGATTGCTCTATCGGGAGTTATCGTCAAAGAAACCCGTTCGTATTTCAAGCGTTTAAAGACAGCAGATGGCGACGAAGACAAGATGGAACCTCACGTCGAAGACATGAGCACCTGGAAGTCGCGCCCTCAGGAGTAGCGTTTAGTCGGCTCAGGTTTTGTGCGTATCGGATAATTAAAGCTCCCTTGCCCATACATGGGTAAGGGAGCTTTTTTATAGCGCATGGGCGTCGACCTGCGTCAACGCCCATACAAGAATGCATATTAGAATTAGGCAGCAGCTCAAACTAACCCTGTGCCCTCTTCCCTATCCTTACTCAAGGGAAATAAGGTTAACCAGCTTACAAGCAGCATCATGAACATCGAGACCATCAATATCGATCGTTACATCAGCGTACTTTTCATACAAAGGACGACGCTCATCAAACAAGTCAGATAAACTCATGCCAATGCCGTGTTTCATAACAACACCGCGCTCGTAGAGGCCACCTAAGCGATTACGTAGCTCATCAAGGGATACCTTAATGTAAATAACTTTGCCAATACTCTTGAGATGCTTCATAGCTTCATCAGAATAGACAGCCGATCCACCCGTTGCCACAACAGTATGAGTTCCTTCGAAGTTGCAGAGAACTTCGTTTTCGACTTCGATGAATCCTTCGGGACCACATGCATCGATAATTTTTTGCAGTGTTTTATCGCATTGATTTTGAATAAGCAGATCAGCATCAACAAACGCATAGTTAAGGATTTTAGCCACAACGATGCCGAGCGTCGATTTTCCTGCTCCGGGCATGCCAATGAGAACAACATTGTCCTCTGATTTTTTGGACTCTCCCATGTGATATCTCCTTTTTTTGCACTGCTGATCGCATTTCAATTGTTCAAGCAGCTATTATACGTGTTTGCTTAACAAGACATGACGTAATATGCCGATCTTAATTAAACGTGCGTCTAACTTTCTAGCGAGCGCCTCCGCCACCGCCGAAGCCACCACCGCCGCCTCCGCTGAATCCGCCGCCAAAGCCGTCACCACTGCTAAAGTTGCCGGATGCAGCCGAAATAGCCTCTGATGCAATCGATGCCGTATTATTCATCGCGCCCGAAAACGCATCACTAAACGATGCAGCGCCCATTGGGCCCGTTGAAGCACTTGAATACCAAATCCACCAAGGAACAAACGTTGGATCGCTTGCAAAGCTTTCGCCACCATTGAATAAGTCGGGCACCGTCTCTTTAAGTTCTGCAATAACTTTATCAGCAACACCAAAGAGGAACGCATATACCATGAATTCGCCCCACACCTTGATATCCATTGGAGGACGTTCATCCAAAGCCGAAAAGTCTTTGAGCCAACGTTTGAGCGCTTCGCAATGTGCCACCGTCTCGACCCCATGGTGCGATCTGCGCGTCATAAAATTCGAAAGAATAAAGAGAATAACAGCAACAGGCAAAAGAATAAGAAGCGTCCAAAGATCATCGAACAGAAAACCGAGGCCAAACGCCGCAAGAGCGACAATGCCCGAAACAGCCGCCACTACCAACTGATAATGGCTTCCCTGGACCTCAAAGTAATCTTGCTTATTCATCTCTGCAACAACGATACCGTTCCACGCTGTCATTGCATCATTAAATGCTTCGGGATTATCACTGCCATACGTCT
>DIDE01000112.1 GCA_002417975.1 Eggerthellaceae bacterium UBA5808 | reverse complement strand
TAGAGTGAATAAAACAGTGCGCACTATGGTATAGCGTGCGCACAAGAACAAGTAATAATGGCGTTGATGTATGAGGAGCGAAACAATTTTGTCCAACGAGGATGCCGTAAAGATTTCATGTGTGATCCCCTGTTATGATTCGTCGAAGACGATTGCCCCCGTTGTCGACGAAATCGCTGCTGCGTTCAAAGCATGCGATACTCCTTATCAGCACGAAATTGTGCTTGTCAACGATGGATCTCCAGATGGAGGGGCAACGATCGCTGAATTGCATACGCTTGCAGAGCGCGATCAAAATATCGTTATCGTTGATCTTGCTCGCAATTTTGGACAGCATGCGGCGATTATGGCTGGTTTGCGCCAAGTGTCGGGCGATATTGTTGTTTGCTTGGATGACGATGGTCAAACGCCTGCTGATGAGATGTTTAAGCTTATCGATCAGGTAAAAGGCGGATACGATATCGCGTATGCAAGCTATCCTCATCGGCAGTTTAATTGGTTTCGTAATTTGGGCAGCCGCTTTAATACATGGTGTAATCATAAATTTATGGGGATTCCTAAGGACTTGCAGATAACGAGTTACTTTGCGTGTAAGCGCTATGTTGTCGATAACGCGCTTGAATATACGAATCCGTATCCATTTATTGGTGGCTTACTGTTCCAGTCGGTACAAACGTATATCAATATTCCGGTTAAGCATCGTGCGCGTGAGGTGGGTTCATCCGGTTATACGTTGCGTAAACTGATTAGTCTGTGGAGCAACGGATTTACGGCATTTTCTGTTTTGCCACTGCGTGCTGCGACGGTTATTGGATTTGCTGTCGCGCTGATCGGGTTTATTTCATCGATAGCTATTGTGATTCAAAAGATATGCGTTCCTGATATTAATGATGGTTGGAGTTCGATGATGGCAGTGCTTCTTGTCATCGGTGGCCTCATCATGTTGATGCTGGGACTTATGGGCGAATATGTGGGGCGTATTTATATTAGCCTTAATCATATTCCGCAATATGTGGTTCGCCAGACGGTTGACCATCGTAACGAACAGGCGTTTTCTGACAAAGGTACAAACGCACGAGAGAGCGGGCGTGCTCGTTCTGTTGGAAGCGCGATCTCATCCAAGAGTGATCAATTTGCGGACGATGTAACCTCATCCAAGAGTGGTCAATCGAGCGAAGCTGCGTCTTCGTCGAAACGTGATCAGGCGCAATAAGAGATGGCTAGCGGGCGCCGCAATACTCATGTATCTACGTTGCTTGGGCTGCATATCCTTTTGGGCGTGTATTCTCTAAGCGATGTTTGTAGCAAACTTGCATCGGGCGAAGCATTTCCTTCGTGGGCATTTATCGGACTTTACCTGCTTGTGCTGGTATTACTTGGTGTCTATGCAATCGGATGGCAACAGGTTATCAAGCGCATGCCGCTTTCGAGTGCCTATGCGAATCGCGCAGTGACAGTCATTTGGGGTTTGTTTTGGGGCGTGGTGTTGTTTGGCGAGACGATTACGCCGGGGAAAATTATTGGCGCGTTGCTCATCGTTGTAGGTATTGCGCTCTATGCGCGTATCGATCGCGATGATGCTGCTGAAGATGCCGATGTAGCCATTGTTGATGCTGCTACTTGCGATGATGCTACGAGCAATAGTAAACAAATGCGTGAGCACGACGGTCAGCCCGCGGATCAGCATGCAGGCCAGAAAGCGAATCAGCCTGTAGATCAATCTGTAAGTCGGCAAGCGAATCAGTCTGCAGATCAGCTTGTGGATCAACCCGCGAATCAACCAGTAGATCAACCAGTAGATCAACCAGTAGATCAACCAGTAGATCAACAGGCGGTCTCCGATGGGCGTGATCGTCTATGACTGAGACTGAATGCATCTATGCGGGCATATTGTTGTTGAGCGTTTTAGTAAGCGCGGTCAGCCAGGTATTCCTAAAAAAGGAAGCCATGCGTCCGCATGCAAGCGTCATTCGCGAGTATGCAAACGCACGCGTGATCTGCGCATATGCGCTATTTTTTATTTCGACACTCATGACGGTGCTTGCGTATCGCGGTATTCCGCTATCGCTGGGACCAGTGCTTGAAGCGACGAGCTATATCTATGTGACAGCGTTTGGCGTATTGATCTTCGGCGAAAAAGTAGGTGTCGGTAAGATCATTGCTCTTGCGCTGATCATTACGGGAATTGTCGTTTTTGCCGTTGCGGGCTAAACGTGTATAAGAGATGGGACTTCAAAGCGTGAAAAAACTTGCGATTATCGGAGCATCCGAACTGCAAAATCCATTGATTGTCAAAGCACATGAGATGGGTGTAGAGACTCACGTATATGCGTGGGAAGCAGGCGATATTGGCGAGCGAACTGCTGACGTGTTTCATCCAATTAGCATTATCGAAAAAGAAGAAATTCTTGCAAGTTGTCGGAGCGTAGGTATCGATGGTGTTTGCACCATTGCGTCCGATCTTGCAAATGTTACCGTTGGCTATATTGCCCATGAGCTTAATCTACCAGGGAATGATCTTCGTTGTACGGCTCAATCGACGGATAAGCATCTGATGCGTCAATGTTTTGAGCAGTATGGGGATCCATCGCCGCGCAGCGAATCTGTCCATCCTGGTGATTCTATCGATTTGAGTGATTGGACGTTTCCACTAATCGTTAAGCCAATTGATCGAAGTGGAAGCCGTGGTGTTACCAAGCTCGAAACAGCTGATGGTTTGGACCAGGCGCTTTCAGCAGCATTTGATGCGGGATTTGAGAAAACCGCGCTCATTGAAGAGTTTGCTGAGGGTGACGAATTCAGCGTGGAGTATTTTTCGTGGCAGGGTAACCATACGTTTTGCGCACTCACGCGCAAGTTCACTACGGGTGCTCCGCATTTTATTGAGCGCGGCCACTGTGAACCGGCGGGTGTGGATCAAGTGACGCTGCAACATATTAAAGATGTCGTATCGCATGCGCTCGATTCACTCGGTGTTGAACAGGGGACTTCGCATTCTGAAGTTAAGGTTGATGCACAGGGGAACGTGCGCATTATCGAGATCGGATCTCGCATGGGTGGTGATTGCATTGGAAGCGATCTGGTACCACTAACAACGGGAATCGACCTACTTGCAGCAACAGTCGATGCAGCATTGGGACGTGCGCCGCAACTTGCGGGGCATGCGACGGGAATGCAAGCAGCGGTGCGTTATCTGTTTGACGATCGTGATCTTGCGATTCTTGAACGTGTACAGCGTGATCATCCTAACTGGATTGTGCGTGTGAGCAACATTGCTGATGAGAACGGTGCGGTTGCCGATTCATCACAACGCATCGGTTTCTTTGTTGTCGCTGATCCAAAGCTCGATCTGCACGAGTTGCAACTTTCGTTGTAGAGAATCTAATACCTCACGAAGGCGACTCATGATTGAGCATCAGCATTTATGCTTCTAGGTGTTTCGCTGCTGTGTGTGGCGTGTATTCATACGCCACCATTGCATCATCTTTGAATGCAGCCTATTTGCGAAAAGCGCCGTTGAGACATATAGGCGATCTCAATGTAGCGGATTGAATACGGCTTGGTAGAGAAGCATGCTGCTGAGACGTATACGTATCCATGATGCAGCATCTTCGAATACATTCTGGCCAAGGAACATGCCGTTGAGACGTATGCGTAACCTAAATGTAGCGCCTTGGATGAAGCGCTGGCGAGTAAAGGCCGATTCGCGTTTTCCGAATGTAGATAATAG
>DIDE01000009.1 GCA_002417975.1 Eggerthellaceae bacterium UBA5808 | reverse complement strand
GCAACATGACCTGTCAGCACATTGATGCAACCGCCCTGATCGGGAGCGTAGACACAAGAAGACGACGAGACCTGTGTATCGTCGCCGCGCAGTGCGCATGAGACCCAAGCTCCCTCGGAAAGCGCCAAGCAACCAGGGACAACGCGATCGGTAATCCACACTGGCAGTTCAATACAACCGCGCTCATTATGCACCGCAATCATGTCGTCATTCTCAATTTCAAGCGCCTTTGCATCAGCAGGATGCATCCAAAATGCCTGTTTCGTCCGCGAATTAAGCGACGCAACATTACCCCACGAAGAATGGATACGTGTATCGCAGTGAAATCCCGTTAGCCGAAATGGATAACCATGGGCATTTTCTTCAGGCACATAAACGGGAATTCCCTCGAATCGACCGTCGGGCCGCTGAGCTTTGAGCTTGTATAGCCGCTCAGAAAACAGCTCAATTTTCCCTGATGGCGCACTAAGCGGATGCTGCTCAGGATCAGATCTAAAATCGCTCAAGGCTATACGAGGTTTGCACTGTTCGTGCCACACACACTGTTTTCGCAACACATCAAATGCTGGAAGATCTGCGTTGTCCCGCGCATCCTGTTCGTAAAGACGACGTATCCACTGCTGTTCATTGAGCCCCTCAGTAAATTCGTCACGCACACCAAGACGTTCCGCGATCTGCTCGCACATCGTCCATGCACTTTTCTGTTCTCCGGGTGGCAGCGCAACAGGGCGCCCATACGTTATATGGTAATGAGTAGCCCCTCCGTCGATAACCGAATACTGCTCAGCGCGAAACAAATCCGGCAGAATCACGTCGGCATAACGCATTGAATCAGTCATTTCGACATCGACACCAAGGATGAATTCGCACAACGAATCATCAGCCAAAATTCTCCGTGATCGATGTACGTCACCATGCTGGTTAGTCAGACAATTGCTCGCAACATTAACAATACCTCTAATAGTATTCGACAGATGATCTGCACCTTTAATACCATCCGCTGATGTCAGCTCAATTCCACGCGCAATAGCATCAGTAAACAAGAAGCAGGGAATCCGTGCTGTCACATGATTCGTTCCCAGTGGCAGTCGACGCAATCGCCTCCCCCAATTGTTTTCATGCATACCGTTATTTGTACCACACATACCAATCTGGCCTTTGATAAGCGAAAGCATCATGATGGCACCCGCTGTCATCTCGCCATTTTCTCGACGCTGAGAGCCCCATCCCTGCATGACAAACGATCGCTTGGACGCGCAAAGCCATGAAGCAAGCTGTTCAATATCCGCCGCAGGAACTCCTGTGATAGATGATCCCCACACAACGGTCTTTTCGATAGCATCGTATCCAGTGCCCATGAGATAATCGACATACGAAAGATGGCGCCCGCGATACGCCGCTGGCATACATGCTTCGTCAAATCCAACACACCAAGCATGCAAAAACTCTGTATCACAGGCACCCGCACAGTAGCATTCATGAGCAAGCGTTGCTGCCAATGCCGCATCGGTACCAGGCCGAATAGGCAGCCACGTCATTGAATTACCAATGATGCTTCCGTTACGCCGCGGATCAATGATGACTACTCGACCGCCACCGTCCATCACCTGATCACATACGTGTTTCCACGCCTGACCCGTATTCGATCCACCGCGTGATGTCTCAATTGGCGATGCTCCAAATGCAATCAGCAAATCAGAATCACACGCGACTTCAATGTCGCTTCCCTTTACGGAGTCCCCATACATATAGCGCGCCATGGTCTTGATTTGCGCGTCGGAATAATCGTTGTAATGTCCAAGGTATCCGCCGAGACAGTTAAGAAGCCGGCCAAAGGAATCAGACGTTGTTGAATTCGCACCCGTGCCAGGCGCATAGTAGAGAGCATCGTTGCCATATTGATTCCGTATTCGGTCGAGCTCGCTTGCAACCGTGTCAAAGGCTTCATCCCAAGAAATACGCTCATAGCACCCGCTTCCTCGAGGACCTGTTCGCTTGAGCGGGTAGCGCAATCTATGCGGACTATTCATCCATTCAGGCATCGAGCGTCCACGTGCACAAGCACGCGCTTGGGGATCCGACGTAACCGATAGCGCTCGCCCGTCTTTCACATGGAACAAAAGCGGACATCTACCTGGGCAGTCTGCCGCGCAATGGTTCCATATAGCGTATTCGTTTTCGCCGCTCATAGTGCTCATTCCTGTTATCACGTTCAGTTTTACAAACTCACTAATTCATATATGTTGTCGCAATGGGCATTTCCGTCGTTTATCATGCACCTTCGTACTGAGCACCCTTGTGACCCATTATTATGGAGTACATAACAAATTAAAGCATACAGGGAAGCTACTCGATAATGAACATCAACAGCACACTCGCCCATGAATTCAAACTCGCGCCCGAACAAGTGCGAACGGTAATCCGACTCATTGACGGCGGCGCCACTATCCCTTTTATCGCTCGCTATCGTAAAGAAGCAACGGGCGGACTTGACGATGTCACTTTGCGTGCACTTGATGAGCGGTTAGCATACCTCAACCGCCTTGAATCCCGCCGAGCAGAAATTATCGAATCAATCGATAGTCAAGGGAAACTTAGCCAGCAACTCCGCCGTGATATCGAATCCGCAACCGTCATGCAGCGCCTTGAAGACTTATACAAACCATTCAAGAAAAAACGCGCAACACGTGCATCGAAAGCCCGCGACGCAGGCCTCGAGCCACTTGCCACAGAAATCCTTGCCCAACAACGCACAAGTGGCAATCCCCTATCAATCGCAAACAAATTCGTTTCATCCACTCCTTACGACACCCCCGCTGGTGCCTTACAGGGTGCTCAAGATATTATCGCAGAGGCGATTGCAGACAATGCAGATACAATCTCCTTTGTACGGCACTACACGAGAGCAAACGGCTCGTTGCAGGTCAAAGCAGCAAAGGGAAAATCTGACGCAGCTGATACCTACGAAACGTACCATGACTTTTCCGAATCTCTTGGGACCTTGCCCAACCATCGTATCCTTGCAATCGATCGTGGCGAAAAAGAAGGGGCGCTTAAAGTCAGCATAGGTGTCGATACAGAAACTGTAGTAGATCAATTACATGCTCAGACAATACAAGGCTATAGTATCTATACCGACCTGATTAAAGACGCTGTCACCGACGGATACAAGCGACTCATTGCTCCGACAGTTGAACGTGGTTTACGTGCCGATTTAACTGAACGTGCTCAACAAGCAGCTATCGGCGTATTCGCCAAGAATACAGAGAGCCTGCTCCAGCAGCGCCCCGTGCGCGATGCACGTATTATTGCACTCGACCCAGGATATCGAACAGGCTGTAAGGTAGCCGTTTTGGATGAATATGGGAAGTTGCTTGATCACACGACGGTCTACCCAACACCACCTCGATCTGCAATCAAGGAGACTAAACAGACGCTGGGTAATTTTGTACGTACCTATCACATCAATACAATTGTTATTGGAAATGGCACGGCAAGTCGAGAGACAGAAGAAGTCGTTTCGGATTTCATCGCCGAATATGATGCTCAAACTGCCAGCGTGTCAAACAGGAAAGACGATGCGCTCAACAAGACGGGCACCATATCATGCAGAGAAGCCAACGCTACGAACGAAGCAACTAGTACATCAAGCACAACAAACGAACAGCACTCAGCTGACCCGCTCCGCTATACCATCGTCAACGAAGCTGGCGCCTCTGTCTATTCCGCATCAAAACTTGCAACCGAAGAATATCCCGATTTGGATGTAACCACACGTGGGGCCATGAGCTTAGGTCGACGTCTGCAAGATCCGCTAGCGGAACTCGTAAAGATCCCGCCACAATCCATCGGCGTTGGCCAATATCAACACGACCTCAACGAAACTGCGCTTGAACACAGCCTTGCAAACGTTGTCGAAAACGTTGTCAATCGCGTTGGCGTTGATCTCAATACTGCTGGTATTAGTTTACTCGGCTACGTATCTGGTATTAGCTCTACCGTTGCAAAAAATATCGTCGCCTACCGCGAAGAACACGGCGCGTTTACCGATCGCCGTCAACTTAAACAGGTCCCCAAACTGGGAGCAAAAACGTTTCAGAACTGCGCGGGATTCCTACGCATCAGCAACGGAGGCAATCCCCTCGACGCGACAGGCGTGCACCCCGAAAGCTATACCGTCGCGCGCAAGGTGCTCAAGAAGGCGCAGGTACAACCAAGCGCATTGGCATCAGGAGGCATTCCTGATATCTCAATACGTATCGGGGCATTGTCTTCGTTAGCAGCCTCGCTTAACGTCGGACTGCCCACACTCCACGACATCGTTTTAGAACTGGAAAAACCAGGACGCGATCCACGCGACGATGCACCAGAAGTTGTATTCGCCCGAACGGTACGATCCTTTGATGATCTCAACGTCGGTATGAAGCTAACAGGCACCGTGCGCAACGTTGTCGATTTTGGTGCGTTTGTAGATATTGGCGTTAAGCAAGACGGACTCGTCCATATATCAAAAATGGCTGATCGATTTGTGCAACATCCCAGCGATATCGTTTCCGTCGGAGATACCGTCACCGTTTGGATATCCGCAGTCGATAAGGACCGCGGAAGAATCTCGCTGACCATGGTCGAGGGAAAATAACAGCTAGTCGCTCGGCTGCTCATTACAAGGAATTGAGAACGTAAACGTTGCTCCTCCTCGATCGTTATTCTCCGCCACAATATGACCTCCATGCGCCTCGACGATAGCACGACAGATTGCCAATCCGAGCCCCATACCTTTTGGCTGCGTATCCGAATCGCCGCTAATTGCATAAAAGCTGTCAAAGATTTTCCCCAGTTTATCGGGATCGATACCGCCACCATCGTCGGCCACCGAAAACTCAACTGCATCAGCAGCTTTACGTACCGACACATCGATCGTCGAATCGCTCCGTGTATGTTTGATAGCATTATCAATCAGATTAACGAGTACCTGAACAATCAACGTACCGTCCATAGGAGCAAGTACGACATCATCAGGCACCTGTACATTAAGCTTATGCGATCCTCTCCGTTTACGCGTACGCGCTATGGCGTTGGATACAATATCATCCACAGGCTCACTCGTCTTATTGATCGGCACTTGGCCATCTTGTACGCGCGTCATCGCTAGTAGATTTTCTACCATGTCAGAAAGCCATACCGCTTCGATGGATATATCCGAAAGCATGCTCTTACGAGATGCCTCATCAACTTCGGCCTCGTTCTTCAAAAGAAAATCAGCATCACCAACAATTGATGTGAGCGGTGTCCGTAAATCATGAGAAACACTTCTGAGCAGATTATTTCGCAGGTTCTCGCGCTCTATATCGAACCGATCTTCACGCGCGGTCTCCTCAAGCCTGCTACGCTCAAGTGCCATAACCGCCAGTGTAATCGCAGCTTCGGTATTACGCCGCTCTGACTCATCCAAATCGGAGTCACCACACATGACACGTACGACGCCAAGTGTTGCGTTCTTACTCTTAAGTGGCAAATACAAATAGGGCGACGACGCATAATACGATTCTCCGTGGCCAACAGCCAAAGACGCCTTA
Source organism: Eggerthellaceae bacterium UBA5808 (assembly GCA_002417975.1). Taxonomy (GTDB): domain Bacteria; phylum Actinomycetota; class Coriobacteriia; order Coriobacteriales; family Eggerthellaceae; genus UBA5808. The sequence continues at coordinate 44,679 of DIDE01000009.1, read as the reverse complement.
AAGCAATATGCTGACTCTCGATCGCTCTTGTCAGGCTCACCCAAATGGATTTCGACTGAACGATTCAGTAAATCATTCAAGCGACGCCTCGTATACGTACAAATATCATCACGGTCGGCTAGGTTCAAAAATCCGGTGCTCGTTTTATAGAGCCATTCGGCAGCTTTTTGATTTGAATACGCAACCGATGCCTCATGCTGCAATCGCGTAGCAAGTGTATTGACAATTATTCCCACAACGATAAAGACAAACCAGCTTACATAGTAATTAACGTCGTAGACCATCAGCGTAAAATAGGGTGCCGTGAAAAAGAAGTTATATCCTAGAACTAGAAGCAAACTGAGCGCAAGATTCCATAAAAAACCACTCATCTCCAGCGCGGTTATAAGCACGCCAACAATAAAGACCATGAAGACGCTTTCATTTCGAAGCCCCATTTGCCTCAAGCCATAGGCTGCCAGCATGCATGCTCCAAACATAGCGAGCAAAAAGATAGTCTTTTTTATTATCATCTTGGCTTTCATGCCATTCATCTCCGCTCCGAAACGTCTTTGACGATACGCCAAATTCCGAAGAACACGGGATAAATTTCCAAACGTCCAACGAACATTCCCACAATTGCCGTCCACATGATTACTGGATTTGCATCAACTCCGGTGATTCCTACCGACAGGCCAACAGCACCAAGCGCTGACGAAAATTCGAACATCGAATCCTGACTGCTATACCCAAATAGCATGAAAATGAACGATCCAATAAGGAACACCGTAAGGTAAAGAACCACGTACATAAGCATATCGTGTTGTTCAGACGCGCTCAGAACATCTGCCTTGCCAAAACGATTGACCTTATACGTATGTACATTGCGACGATGTCCAAACCGATCCCGAATTGACCATACGAGCGAATGCATAGTTACCGCAACACGCACTTGTTTGATAGCGCCTGAAGTCGATCCTGTTTGTCCACCAAGCAGCATACAAATAGTCAGCAAGAACAGCACCGATGATGGCATAGCCGTAAAAGAATCAACCGTCTGAAATCCCGTGCCCGACATTGCCGACACCACCTGGAATACAGAGACACGCAGACTATCGGGAAGCGTCGAATAGGTCCCTTCGCCCAACATGACTGCCGCCGTTGCAACGGTCATTGCAATAATGCAGATAGCATACGAACGCGTTTCGGTATGTTTTAGAAACGCTCTAAATCGCCCACGCAGCAACAGAACAACCACCATAAAATTGGTCGAGCCTAGGATCATCAGCACGATAACGATAGCCTCGATCGCAACGCTGTTATACGACCCAATGCTGCCAGACCGTACAGAAAATCCGCCTGTCGAAAGCGCCGCAGTAGCATGATTAAGTGAATCGAAAAGTGGCATACCAGCTATCACCAGCGCAAGCGTACCAGCAATAATATACCCACTGTAAATGCTCAAAATTAAACGCGCGGATCGAGCTAGATTAGGTAACAGCCGATCATTATGTCCCTCGGCCTGATAGAGCCGCATCCCTTGGGAATCCGAAAGTGCACTTACCATAATCAAGACAAGTCCAACGCCGCCGAAAAATAGCAATACACTGCGATAGAACAGAAAGATATGCGGACACACATCAGGATTAATGACCGTTAAGCCTGTCGTGGATAGTCCGCTTGTCGTTTCAAACACAGCTTGTGTTACGTTAAGTTTGCCCGTCATCAAAAATGGCAAGCTGCAGATAGCCACTGCGATCAGCCACGCGAACAGAATAATCGCCGTATCCTGGTGCTTTTCGAGGCGAGCTTTCCGTTGGTCCTTTAAGCGTAGCGTCATGAGATATCCCACAACCATAGCCGATAGACCTGGGATGATAAAACAATGAGCGTATCCAGCATCCTGAGGGTAAAACACAATCATAATCAGCGGAAGCAGAATAATGCACCCAACAAGTATCGTCATCGTGCCTAAATAACCAACAACAAGAGCAGGACCTTTTACCGTTGGATCGCCATTAGGCGCAGCTACAGGCTGATGCCCAAGGGATAGATCGCTTAGCCCTTGTAACAAATTATGGGGATGTTTATTGATCACTTCGCTCACCTAGCGTGATGGCATCCATTGCATCATCGAGCGCTTCACCAGTTGAGGCACGCTCGATAAGCGATGCAATCAAATAGGTCGCACTAATAACAACCGATACGCCAAGCTCATTAAATACGTCGACATTACGAGGATTGTTCACTGTACATACGCGCTTATGAACGCCGTAAAAGCGCTGCGCACTCTGGCAAATTACCAGGTTATCTGCATCACTTTGTGTAATAGCTATCAGCACATCAAAATCATCAATATCGGCATCATCGAGTACGTATTGTTTAGTCGGATCGCCATATACCACGGGAATATCGTATGCTTCGCTTAAGTGACCAGCCTGTTTACGGTCGTCACATATCGCGACGATCACATGCTTCTTCTCTTTGAGAAACGAAATCAAAAAGTCAGCTTGTATACCCGACCCTGCAACAGCAATCCTCATAGTTCAACCTCTTTTGTGTTGCCTAGTTCTGACGAAGCAGTACCCGACGCTGATGTATCAAGCCCCGAGAGCCGATAAAATTCTTCTTCGCACAAACGCAATGGACAAAGCGTCTCAATATTGAATCCATCGATCAACGCTTTTTTCTTTTCATCATTTAGCCGCAAATACACTCGAGCAACACCGTATACGCGATTAGCTACTTCTGCCACCATAAGATTCTTATTATCTCGATCAGTTGTTGATATAAGAACATCTGCTTCCTTGATACCATTTGCCTCGAGCACATCGATATCAGTTCCATCAGCTACTACGGTATAGCCACTATAACTTTCGTCAAGACGATGCATTGCTTCGGCATCGGTATCGATAACAGTAATATTGTATCCTCTATCGCATAGATCCTTAGCCAGACGCGCTCCCAGCTGTCCGCATCCGACGATGATTCCTCGCTTTTCACGACGACGCAACATCGGTATTTCCATGAGTCCTTCTTCTCTCGCATTTGGTACTCCGTATAAAAACATATTTATAGCGCAAGCGCGACCTCATACGGAATGCCCCTACCTGTATATCGCCTTGTCAGCGTATATCAACGTTTTAGACGATACCTTGCATAGTAGCAATAGCGGTATAAAGAAGGTGTTAATATTCGACCATTTTGAGATGAATTGGAAGAAAAGAGTGTACAGCATGCATCGCCAAGACGCAGGGCAAACCGTATCTAACCAGGCAAGATTCCAATCACAGCCTCGTATCAAGCATCAAATAGCAGACCAATGCTAATTCAAAGCGCCAGGTTTGCGCCTGCAGCATTCGTTTTATTTATGGGCGCTCATCATATGGCGAACTGCCATAACGGGATGGACAAATAGCATACGCGGACCAGCATAGCGCATCGCTATGCGAACACGCTCACGCATTTCGGGCTTATAACACGGATGCTCGCAGGCACTGCAAAACGTTTTAGTTGCCATACGAGGGCATGAGTCAATGCGTGCATGGCAATAGTTGAGTAGCTCTGTGCACTCCGGGCACAGCGTATCTCCGCCATGAGTACCCCGGCAGTACATACGTATCATTGTCTCAATGATCTGCTTTTCGCGATCCCGCTTTTGTTCAAGTGATTGTTCCATACGCTCATAGTAGCAAACATTTTATCTACGATATTCCTCCTGCATATATTCCGCATCGTCGATTCGAAGATTCACGACACCATATAGTTTGAAATTCATATTAGTTGATTTGATAGAACTTCTATTTATGCAACCTGAGTTGCTTATTTTATTTCGCAGGACGATACTTGGTTCTAGCGAGTCGTATTCACTGTTACATGGATGCGCATATAGATGCACAACTCCGTAGATGTAGGACTCCTTTAATGCAGAGCCCATGAATGTAGGGCTCCATGCATGGGCTTATACCTGCGTGGATATACCTATAAATATGCCGGCATATGAAGATTTATCGCATCTGTATCAAAGGTATCAGTTAGACCAACACCGCGTGCGAAGGAGATAATCGTGAAGCTAACGGGAAATGAAGATATGCGGGTGCAAAAGACAATCGAGTCAATCCATTCTGCGTTTGAGCAGATGCTCCTAGAAATGACTTATCGTACTATCACGGTAAAAGAGCTGTGTGCACGTGCCCGCATCAATAAGAAAACGTTCTATCGTTACTACAGTACACTTGATGCGTTACTTGCAGAACTGCAGGAAACGTATTCTGCACCATACATCGAACAGATACACAACCTTCGCTTCCCAAAAGACGTTGAGCAGATCACACGTGCATTCCTCACGTACAGTGCCGCGCAAGGAAAGCTCTACGACCGCATCACCTGCGATAGTGCACTTTCCGATATTCAGTATCAAATGGTTGCTAATGTAATGGACAAGCGACTGCCCGACAACGATAAAGATTACGACCCCAGCGAGTGGAGAATCTACTTCGATTTTGTCACCTCAGCAGCAATGCAAGTATATCGAAGCTGGGTTAAAGACGGACGTCGCATCCCCATCGACCGGATGGTCAACATAGGATGCGACTTCGTTTGTCGTGGCGCAAAAAGCTTTAGCTAAAGGCAGCCTCATTTAATCTTCGGGCGCCCAATTCCCCAGATTATGTTCTTGATCCTCAAGCGACATGTTAAAAAACCGTTTTCCCGAATCAAGCGTTTTAATCTGAGCCATTTCTTTATCAGTCAAAGCAAAATCAAAAATGTCGGCATTCTCCGCAATATGCTTAGGATTAGTCGATTTAGGGAAAATTACATTACCCTTTTGGATATGCCAACGTAAGATAATTTGTGCCGATGTTTTGCCATATTCCTTGCCTAATTGCGCAAACAACGGCTCATCAAGCAGCCCAGCATCTCCATGACCAAGCGGGTACCAGCTCTCGATGATAGTACCGTATGGTTTCATGCGCGCAAGCAAATCATCCTGAGAATAATACGGATGGCATTCCACCTGATTAACAGCTGGTTTAATACGAGCGTTATTGCACAAATCTTCAAGATGCGAGCTCTCAAAATTGGAAATGCCAATCGAACGTACCTTACCCGCAGCAACTGCATCTTCCATATCGCCCCATGCTCCGTTATAATCACCAAACTGCTGATGCAACAGTAAGAGGTCAATGTATCCTGTGCCTAGGCGTTTGAGCATTTTGTCAATCGCTTGCGCAGTCGCTCCATGTCCATATTCACTTGGCCAAAGTTTGCTAGTGACCCAAATATTCTCTCGAGGCACATCGCTCTCACGAATAGCTTTCCCTACGCTTCGTTCGTTTTGATACGCATGAGCGGTATCAATATGGCAATACCCCAAATTGAGCGCTTCAGAAACCGCTTGCTCAGTAACGACTCCAGGCGCAACCATATACACACCCATGCCAAACTGGGGGATTTTATTTCCGTCATTCAATGTTACAAAGGTTTGATTATCTAGAATGCCCATAACGATCCCTTTCGCTCCGTATACCTTTTCTTTCTCTATTCTACGGATACATATGAGCATCCGTCGATGGGCAATTAAGGATCGTGTGTTCCGTTAGGCAACCATTTTTCTGTATGTGTACCGCTATCTTTCCCATAATTATCAAAAGCGCCCCAGCTGGGATGCACCAGCCGAGGCGATTCCCCCGAACAACTACACTACGACGTATATTCATATGAGATGGGTACCTATGCACCGCACATGACATTGACGTCACTTAGTTGACGCGATTTCTCTTATTCGTGCTTTTTAAGAAAACGCCTCCAGCAGTCATTCGCTTTATGGGCAACTTCTTCTTCGTCTATTCCACATAGACGACCATGTTCCATAATCGTTGTACCGGCAACCACCGTCCGATCAACAGCGCCGCGATATCCAACAGTCGCAAGAAGCGCCATGGGATCTGCAAGAGCACCAACTGTTTCGATGCGTTTCATATCGATCATGAAGAAATCCGCAGCACATCCCGCTTCAAGTCTACCTATGTCATTTCGACCAAGAACTTTTGCTCCTCCTCGCGTCGCAATTCTAAGCATGTCATATCCCGTCGGAGCATGATCGCTTTCTTTGAGTCGATGAAGCAAATATCCCACCCGCATCTCCTCAAGCAAATTGGATCCATCATTGCTTGAAGAACCATCAACGCCAAGCCCAACGGGAATTCCAAGCTGTATCATCTCAGTAATACGTGCAATGCCTGATGAAAGTTTCATATTGGAAATTGGGCAATGAACAACACCCGTACCCGTATCAGCTAATAAATCCAATTCGTCATCATTGAAGTGGATACCATGAGCAAACCATACGTCCTCACCAAGCCAACCAAGTGATTTCATATACGCAAGTGGCCGCATGCCTACATGTTCGAGTGCATAGCGTTCTTCATCGATCGTTTCTGCAAGATGAGTATGCAGCCGAACATTGAGTGATCGAGCAAGTGCGGCCGATTCCTTCATAAGATCAGCTGTTACGTTAAACGGTGCGCATGGGGCGATCACTACCTGCCTCATAGAAAATCGAGATGGATCGTGAAACTGCTCAACACAACGACGAGAATCTTCCAGGATTTCCTCCGTCGTCTGTACAAGAGATTCAGGCGGCAAACCACCATTTTTCCTGCTCAACGACATTGATCCACGCGCTAGCGCCACACGTTCACCAAGTTGCGATGCGGCGTTAAACTCAGCCTCCAAAAAGCCTTTGCCTCCACAAGGAAACGCATAATTATGATCAAAACACGTTGTGCATCCGCTTTTAATAAGTTCCCCCATTGCAACCAATGAAGCATAGTACATAACCTCTGCATCAAGATTTTCCCAATACTCGTACAGGCTGGTAAGCCAATGGAACAATTCAAGATTTTGCATCTGGGGCAAATTACGCGTAAATGTTTGGCACATATGATGATGCGCATTAACAAGACCCGGATAGATAATCTGATCAGTTGCATCAATGACCGTATCAGCGTCCTGAGGAATCGCATGCGTTCTTGTTGCTCCAACGTGAACAATTACGCCATCTTCGGCATATAAATCAGCATTGGTAAAGACGCTATCAAAATCGTCGCAGGTCACAATCGTGTGAGCATTTTTCACCAAAAGCGAGCGCATAACGACCTCCTTCTCGTCAGAGTAAATTACAGCATGTAACAGTCGCTATAGAAATTCTATCGGGCATATAGAGGTGTAGTGATCATCGATTTTTATACACGTTACATCAAAATATAGAGGGAGAGATTGCAGTCTCTCCCTCTATCTATTTGCGCTTAAATCTCTTATTCCTGGATTAGACGCATCTGCCCTCCTCGGCCTTAACAAGCGACTGAGGAGGGCAGACAATTTTCATCTATGTTCGACGAGGAGTTTACTCCTGACGGCGACGACGATAGAGCACATAACCAGCAGCTATGAGGCTCGCGATCATGAGTCCCACAATACCTGCAATGCTAAAGCTGTCACCAGTTTGAGCAAGTGCATTGTTTGTAGTAGTAGCTGTCGTGGTCGATCCCGTAGGTGTCGAAGTGCTTGCGGTCGAGTCTGCCGAAGCAGCTGGCGTAGCAGGAACACTCACCGTAAAGGTTGCCTTATTAGAAGCAGTCTTAGGCAGAACCGACGTATCATCAGGATCTGGCTTGGTAGCTGTTTCCTCATAGTAGGCAACATTGTCAACTGAGGTGCCATCCGCGCACGTTCCAACAAGTGCAGTAAATGTCAGCGTCTTTGACGCACCAGCCGCAAGTCCATCAGCAAGATACCAGGTAATGTATTGCTTACCACTCTTGGCATCAGTTGCAGACGTACCATCGGAGTCGGCCGTAAGATACGTTGTATTATCAGGGATCAAGTCCTTGACCCAAATACCCTTAGACGTGCCATCACCATTATTCGTGATCGTAAGTTTGTAGGTTACGATTTCACCAGGCTGTGCCGTTCCATCACCTGATGGTGTCGCTACTGTCTTATTCATAACGACATCAGGAATACCAACGTACTTAAAGACGGGCTTGAATACGGTTGTGCCAAGAATGGCGACACTCGAAGGATCTGTCGTAGTAGCAGTTACTACACTGCCATCATCTTTAGTAGTCGTGTAGCTCCAGCTATCAAATGCATAGCCTGCTTCAGGCGTTACCACCAATTTATCAGCTGTTGGGTGAGATCCATAAGCAACAGACTGAGTAAGTCCATCGCCCGTTACCGTTCCATGATCGCCATCAACAAAGGTGACATCGTAGTTAGTAATAGCAAAGTTAGCAGTAAACGTTGCAGCTACGTTGAGTCCTTCGGCCTTATCAGGCACAAACTTTACCGCAGTCGAAACTTCCTTGCCGGAAGCATCGATCCAGTTAACAAAGTGGTATCCAGCAGCTGCAGTGGCAGTTGATCCCGCAGCCGTACCTGTTGCAGGAGCGAGCAGTTCAGTAGTCGGTGTCACGCTACCCATCGTTGTATTAGCACTCGCATAGTTGATCGTTATCGGATCATTCTCAGCAAAGTTGGCTGTATAGGTAGCTCCAACATTAAGACCATTGATCTTATTAGGCACAAACTTTGCTGCAGCCGAAACTTCCTTACCAGAAGCATCAGTCCAGTTCACAAAGTGATATCCAGCAGCTGCAGTAGCAGTTGATCCCACAGCCGTACCTGTTACAGGTGCAAGCGTCTGCGACGTAGGATCGACCGTCCCGGCTTTTGCATTTGCACTCACATACGTAATTGTTACTGGATCGTCTTCAGCAAAATGAGCCGTAAACGCTACCGGTACATAGGCACCTGATGCCTTAGCAACAGCATCAACCTGCTCGGTCGACAAAACAGAATCAGATGTAGTAGTGCCGTCGATGTTGTTGCTCCAATTAGTAAAGTGATATCCCGGGTTTGCTGTAGCAGTTGATCCAGCAGCCATGCCCGTCGCAGGAGCAAGCGTCTGCGACGTAGGATTTACTGAACCCATCACTGTATTTGCTGTCGCGTAGGCCATTGTCACCGGATTATTTTCAGCAAAATGAGCCGTAAAGGTTGTAGGAGCATAGGCACCCGTCACCTTGGCGGCACTATCGATTTGATCGGCTGACAAAGTTGCATCAGTTGTAAAGTCTCCGTTTACGCTGTTAGTCCAGTTCACAAAATGATAGCCAGGCTTTGCTATAGCCGTTGATCCCTCAACCGTGCCTGTTGCAGGAGCCACTGATTCAGATTCAGGGTTAACCGTACCCGTTGCCGCATCAGCACTCACATACGTAATCTTTACTGGATTGTTCTCTGCAAAATGAGCTGTGAAGATCGTAGCGACATATGCACCGGAAGCCTTTGCCACAGCATCAACTTGCGTACTTGTAAGCGTTGCATCGGTTGTTGTCGTGCTATCAATATTGTTGGTCCACTTCACAAAGTGATATCCAGCATCAGGCGTCGCAGTTGACCCCGTAGCCACACCTGAACTTGGAGCAACATATTGATCACCAGCAGGATTGACCATACCCCCATTGGAAGTTGCATAATTGATATCAACAGCTGAGTTTTCATGCCACTGTGCATAGAGTGCTACTGAGGTATCCTCCGCAGCAAGATTCTTTACACTCTGCTCATCAGTATAGCCAACGCCCGTTTCAGTGTTCCATCCAGTGAACGTATAGCCAGGACGCGTAAAGCCATTCTTTGTAAGCTGAGCTGCCACATCATACGTCATTGTCTGATTGTTCATCGTACCCGTAGCTTTAGCAGCGTTCTTATCAAACGTTACCGTATACGTAATCGGTGTCCACTTTGCGTAAAGCGTACTATCAGAAGTAACAGTATTCTTAGTAAAGTCCCAAGCGCTCGTATCGCTGCACGTATTATCGGTATACCAGCCACCAAACGTATAGCCCACAACAGTTGGCGCAGTTGGAGCAATAGTCGTATTGCCGTAGAGTACGTTGTTCTGTGCAGCAGGAGCCGTACCATGACCATTAGCGTTATACGTTACCGTGTACGCATTACGCGGATAATACAGACTTACAACAGTAGATCCGTCGCCGCGCACGTTAGTAACAGTTGTAGATGCAGTTGTCTGATCAACATCCTGATACGTCGTCAACGTGGAATCATATGCCGTACCTACAAAGCCGGTATCAGTCGCTTTCTTTGGCGTAAATGTTGCATTCGTTAGAGCATCAACCGTTCCAGAAGTTTCAGTTGTTGTAGGCGTAGTTGGATACGTGCCATCGACGGCCATCGCATAATGGTTAACCGTATACGTAGTTTGCTTTGGTACATAATTCAGATGAATATCAAGTGAATCATCTGTTGTGATGTTCTTAGTTGAGCGAAGCGTCCCATTGGCAAAATCAACTGTAAGTTGAAGCGCCGATGCATCCGAGGGGAACGCATACGTTCCCGAAGCGGTAATCGTCTTGTTCACAGGTGACGCGGCAAAGTTTCTAACGATCATCGAATTAGTCGTATCTAAAGTGTAATCCACCGTGTTAAGTGGTACAAAGTTAAGAGCAGCCTGCGCAGGCAAATCAGCTATTTGGATATTTTCGACCGCATCTTTATCCGCAGTAGGCGTCGTCGTATTATCGGCAGCATTCAAAATGCTTACTAGGCCGTTTGTCGCTGAAGTCGAAATAAACGGTACACGTAAGATTACTGCATGGAATGCAATATCGCCCATAACGGGGACGGTCGTATAATCGGTGACAGTGCCTGATTTCGTCGTACCATCAGCTGCGGTGTAGGAATAGTTCCACCCTAGGAACATATAATCTGCAGTATCACCCGTATTGATAGTAACCGTGCAACCTGCCTGAGCATTAGACCCATAAGCGATATCCTACTTATCACTACCAGTCATGCCTGCATGTGCAGCATTAACACCATCGTTCACAAACGTAACTGCATAGGCATGGGGCGTCCATTTTGCATATAGGATTACATCGGCATCAGTCATGCCCGTAGGAATTGCGCTATCTGTAAAGTTCCATTCATTACCATCAGTGCATGCTGCATCGGTGTACCAACCACCAAAGTCGTAACCAGCTGCAGTAGGCGCTGTTGGTGCTGTAAGGAACGACCCAAAGCGTGCACCTGTAATCCCCGTTGGAGCAGCACCATGGCCATTCGCATTAAAGGTCACGTCGTGAATATTACGGTCATAGTAGAGCTTTACAACTAAACTGCCATCACCTGCAATAACGAGTTTAGTGCCACTTGCAGTATTGGCGGAATCTTCGTATGTGGTGTTCTTATACGTAAGACCCGTATAGAATTTCTGGTCAACCGTAGCATCCGTATTAGTCGTGCCCACACCATTTACGGTATCAAACGTCTGTTGCGTATAGCCATCGCCGGCCATGTTCTGACAATAGTATTGAACCTTATAAGCAGTATCAGTATTCGCCGTCCATTGCGCGTAAAGCGTTACCGAATCATTATTTGTAGCCGTAAGATTTTTAGCACTCGTCTGATCGGTATAGTTTGTGCCAGAGCCATCGGCCACCGTATTCCATCCCGTAAACGTGTAGCCAGGACGCGTATAGCCATTTGCATTCAAATTAGCCGCTACGTCATAGGTCATAGGCTGATCCACCATAGTGCCCGTAACACCTGACGCTGCATTTGCATTGAATGCAATCTTATAGACATGCGGAGTAAATTTAGCTGTATAGGTGCCTGCTTCATATAAACCAGTTGCTGCAGCTTTTTCTGGAACGTACGTAGCATCGTAGCCACAGATCGTATCGCCTTGGCACCACATGCTAAACGTATAGCCTTCATTTGCTGTCGCAGTAGAACCCTTAGGTGTACCCGTTACTGGCAGAACTTGCTCGCTTGTAGGCGTTACGCTTCCACCTGTATCAGCGGTATAGGTCATCGTTACTGCTGGATTCTCAGTCCATTTAGCATAGAGCGTCATATTGCTTGTAATAGGCGTCGAAAAATCAAATGCGGTTTTGAACTTTGCATCCGTATACCAGCCAGCAAAGGTATACCCGAGTTTTGTAGGATCAGCAGGTGCTGTTGCAACATCCCCATCGGGAATATCAGTAATAGAATCAATAGTGTTTCCACCGTTTGTCTCAAACGAAATATCCCAGAACGCATTTTGATAGCTCGAACGCATATTACCGTTGGCACTTGCAGAATAGTCAACACGCGTTGTACCACTCGTAACAAAATATGTCTTGGTATAGTTCTCGTTATACAACTGAGCGTCAGAGACAGATGCAGGGGCTTTGACGGGAATATCTATCGTGCAGGTAACTCCAGGCGTCTGATTCTTAAGACGTACGATTACAAAATTAGTATTGGCATCATATGCATCAGCAGCATTTGTAAACGTATCAGCTACATTCGTTGACGTTATTTGGGCGTCCGATGCAAGCGTTAGATATTTGATCGATGCCTCATCGACACCTCCCTCTGTGTACGTCGCCGTAGCATTTCCATTGACCGTAAAATCGAACGAGTGATCCACACTTTGTATGCCATTGCCAGTTTTCTGCACAGGAATTAGCGCGTAATTGTAAGGATCACTTACGCCCGTTGGATCAATAGTATTCGTAAGCACAGCACGAAGTGTGCCTGTATCGTCTTTGTGGAAACGCGCAACAGTATCGTCATCTCCGCTGGAATACGTTTTGAATACACCATCCGAACCCGCAACGGATTCAGCTACGTACAGTCCGGGTGAACGATTAATTTTGAATGTATTCGCCGAACTAGCCTGAAGGACATGTGCTGTTTTCCCAATCCCAAAAACATTAGCCGTATTGTTGGAGCCAATATCGTAGCTCTTGCCTGACTTTGTATATTCCAGGTTAGATCCCATAAACGCAAGTTGGTTAAACGTATACGTCGCATTCGCCGCTAACGGGTTAACCGTAACGGGAACGGAAAGCGTCAGGTACCCAGAATCACTCGATGTACGATAGCTGCCGCCAACAATAGCATTCTGATTTTTTAAACTATAGGAATATGTTATCGATCCAGCTGGCATTCCCGTGGCAGCAAGTTCTTCGTCCGTTGCTGGACGCGACGATGTCAATGTAGCAGTATCTTCTCCAAATTGTTTGCCACTCATCGAAGCTTTTACCGATCCAGATGGCTGGACATCCTTTGGCAAAACAATCGCACAACAAATTTTGGGAAGATAGCTAGCCTGGCTCCAATAGCTAATTTGGTTTTTAGCTGTCAGCGTCAGCACGGTGGATTCACCGGCATTCACCTCAACATTGGTACCAGTTAGCTTCATGTAGCCATTCGTGTTTGACAATGCACTCCATTGATGGCCAATAGCCGTATTCGCAACCTCATTGCCCTTTGGAAGTTCGGTAACAACCACACTATTATTTGAATACGTTGCTGGATACGCATCGGTGCCAACGGTATCGCCACCAAGTTCGATGCCATTAAGAACCAGTTGACTCGCGATTGCAGATGCACTCCACCCATTCAACGTATAAGAAAATGAAGCAATATGCTTGTACTTATTTACTACCCATGACGCTGTATCATCATCGACGTCCGCGGTAAATGTCGCACTGGAAGTCGTCTTATTGGTTAATGGCGCATCCGTGCCTTCGGTGGAATCCCAGCTACCACTTGTCCCATCGGTATAGGTCCATTCCATGTGAGTAATCTGTTGTGCTGCTGCGTCCGCATCACTAGAAACATACGAATACGGCAACGTGATGCCCGTTACTGCATTACGCGCAGTGTCTACGCCCACATCAACTTTGAGTGAGGATGCTGTTTTTGAATTCGTTGCATTTTTGAGCGTTACTGATCCAAGTGATCCACCTGCTTTTTCCGAGAGATCAAACAGATACAAATCGGACTTATTATTTGGCGTCACCGTCAGGACAAATGGGACAGGCTCTTTCCACCTAAAACCTGTGCCAGCGCTTTCGGCTACTTTATTAAATCCGCTACCTGCATCTGTCCACGTGCTCCATGTATGACTACTATATGTGCCCGTGTAAGCATCACTTACTGGACGACCCCACGTTTTGCACGCCAAACCACGATACGTACTCGCTTCCCAAGGATCCTGCGAGCAATCGATATATAAGTATTCTAGATACTGTCCCGTCGGTGCCTTGTAGTAATAACGGTTCCCCTCATAAGTAACTGATTGAAAAACGCCTGGCATATCACTGTAATCACCATCGTTTACCCAGGTGGCTTCGCTTTCGCCTTTGAGCTTATAAGTAATTTTTGTAACGTAATTTCTCAGATCCGCCGCATTAACAGCAACCTGAAGCTCCGAGACATTATCAAGCGGATCAGCATTATAGCGATAGCTTACGGGTGTTTTGCAACGACCAGAACCATGCTTATACCAGGTACTTGCAAGAAGAACAGACGCGCCATCGTAATTGTTATATGATTCTGTATCCGCAGAATCATCGTAGTAGCTAGGTGCAAAGGTTGGTTCATCGACAATCGCCGTTGAACAGCTTGAATCGGTTGCTGTATGGGTAACGTAATAAGGATCATTATTACTATCAATCGTAACAGTCTTCCATGTTACATTCTTGATCTTAACTTCGGGCGTATCACCCGTTTTGAAACCTGCAGCAGCAGGATACGACACCGTAAATGTAGTTAGTGTATTAGAAGTTGTTGCTACTGTAGCAGAGTTACCGGAAATATGGACCGTGCTCGTTCCATCTCCATTGTCCTGAGCAGTGCCCATAGTCCATCCGGAAGGTATGTCACCTATAACTGCACCAGTCTTATACACCACATCAAATGCATCCTGATAGGTATAGTTGTTGGCGTTGTAGTTAAACGCACCTGTCGCCGAGACCGTAACAGGAAGTGCTTGGTCCAAATATATTGATGATGCAACTGATGCCGAAGTCGTATCTGACATCGTATTGCCATCCAAAACTGGCGTCGTCGATGCTTCGTCATGAGATGTTGAAAGGCTATCAGAAGAAGTACCGTCCATCGATACAGAAATAGTATTCAGCGACTGGTTAGCGCTGTAATTATACAAAAATGGTTCTGCCTGCAGTACAAGCGTGATATCCGTTCCCGAGACACCATCCAAAAGCGGATAGGTCATCGTGCCACTCGTAAGCGGCAATGAAAAGCTATCAAGCGTTAATGTAGAATCTCCAGCCCACGTAGGATAGCCATTCGCACCAAAGACAAGCTGCTCATCAGGGGTATAGGTTTTCTTGGTATACGTCCCGTTAGAGTTGACGCTCGTAATACCCGTACCGCTTACAAGACGAAGCCCCTTTGGGATTTTGATACCAATTGTGCGATTAAGCCATGAGGCATCTCCGCCTACCGAAACGGTAAGTGTGAATGTCGTCGCGTCAGGAACCTGAATCTGGCCACCCATAACACTCGTGCCATTTGCTTTGATGTCAGTAACATCAACACCACCATTTTCGGCGCCAAGCGATGTCAGCTGAATTGAAGGGGTAATCTTTTTCTCAACATTTACCACTACTTGTGGCATAGGATCGTAGGTCAGAGAGGTATCAGTAAATGCTGCCGTCAGCGTATAGGTACCCGGCGTATCAGCATCATAGTCGCCCGTCCACATAACATTAAGATCTTGCGTATGGGTACTATTTTCTGCGCCTTCCTGAGAAGCAGATGTCGTAATGGTAGCCGACAACGTCGAAGGTAGACCGATGTCTCCGCGCTCTGTCCCCTGGACAACGGTAAACGTTGATGGATCTGGCGATGTCACCGCCGTAACGCTCTCATTATCGCCTGCAGCAAATGCCGTTACGCCTATTCCAAATAGCAAAAATAGCGACATTGTCAGTACCAGCACCAAGCTCGAAAAACGTTTAGCCATGGTTCCTCCAAATGCATAAAATTTATCCCTGAGGGCGCGGGCACCCTTATACCATTTAGCAACGCTACTCATACGTATAACCAGTATAAGTAGCGTTTTGTCCATACAATATAGCACGACTTCTTCACATCTAATAAATTGCGTCAATACATGCCTTGCATGAGTAAAAAACATTTTCTGTAGATGGGAATAAACAGGCAGATAAATAGAATATATAGCAAAGTTTTACCAGTTCGGCTTGCTTAATTGTACATAGCGAAGTATAGCCATTCTGCCGATAACATATGAATTTGCTAGAAAATTAGTGTTATATAGCGATAGTTTATATTCAAGCTGTAACTTATAATAATTGGCTTGTATTATAGGTTACATAGATATCAAACAATTACGGCTTGACGGAGACAGCATGGAATACAAAGAGATTTCTAGGATGTACCGTATGTTTGCCGCATCCAAACGAGAGCATTATGCACAAATAGAAGAAGATAAGCGGCGTAATGACTATTCCACATTCCATACGGGAATCGATACACCTGCAGGAGAATTGTTCATAGCCACACCGCGTGAACTTTCTCTTATATGCGAAAACATCTTACGGACGGAGCAGCATATAACCTCGATTGCTAGCTCTATGACAAGCGATTTATTTAACGCGACTAAGCTAAGCCTCATACTCGATGAGGTAGCGTATACGAATGCCATTGGGGACATTCGAAGCACCAGACGACAAATTAAAGAAGCCTTGGAGACCACGAATAATTCGTCGAGCGCTCGCAGGTTTAGAACATTCGCTTTTCTCTATGCCGAATTCGTTAATCACACTGTTGCGCTTCCTGCAGCACCAAAAGATATCCGTAGCATCTACGATAAAGTGATAAGCGAAAATAATAACGAGACAAGGCATCCCGACGGCGACTTATTTCGAAAACATAGTGTCGATATCACAGGAGTACATCATAGAATCGTTCATTATGGCATAGATTCAGAATCGGCTATCGCAAAGGCAATGAATGATATGTTTCGCATCGTCTATTCCGAAAGTATGCCGGCGCTCATTGCAGTATTAGCATCACATTTTCTGTTTGAATACGTTCATCCTTTTTATGATGGAAACGGTAGAACGGGACGATATCTCTTATCGTTATTCCTGAGTCAAATGCTGACTGCGCCAACGATTCTTTCACTCTCACATGTGATTCTAGAACATCGAGATAGCTACTATAGAGCATTCCGTACGGTCGAAAATCCACGCAACCGCGGAGAACTAACTTTTTTCGTTTACTTTATGCTCGAGCTCATTAGAGAAGCTCAAATAAATGTAATTACGAGGCTCGAAGAGAACAAAGCTATCAACGCCTCCCTAAGCAAAACGCTAACTTCGGTGAATTCAGCATACGGATTAAAAGCGCAGGAATCTCAAATCATTTTTATGCTTATGCAAGCGGAAGCATTAGAGCTACTCGGCGACGTCCCTGTCGAAAATATTGCATCTTTCTTACAGATTAAAAAGCAGATGGCACGGCAATATCTGGGCTCATTGGAAAAAAGACACATCATCGAAAAAAGGAGGGAGCGTAGCCCCCTCACTTTTGAACTGACTGATAGCTTTAAAAAGACGTACCATATCGAAGCGCCCCGACGAAAGAACCCTCTTATCTAAGTAACCAGGCCTATAAATCCAAACGTTATGCCTGAATCGTTAGCTCTGGATTATCCTTGGTAACAATTGCTTTTGTTTCGATAGTTGCGCCCAAATACTGCGACATCAAATGTGCGAATTCGTCGAGCGCAGCTTTTAAATCATCCGTACGCGATGGATCAACGCATTCCATAACCAGGAATGCATTCTTTGAATTATCACTTAATGCCGTACGCACACCATCGCGCCAATTCCAACACCGACAGATTGCGCCAGCGTCGTCTCGGTAGCATAATTCCCCTGCCAATGTTGGATCATCTTCGTCTTCGCCCAAAGGACGAAACGCATCTCCTCCTTCAGTGATGCCCAAACGTACATCACCAACAAATGCGTCGATATCCTCACCACCAACAGGAAGTGCGTACGTAAGCGAAATCGTATTATAGATATCTACCGAAGGAGTAATATGCCCGACAGGTTTTCCTTTGAGCACACGTTTAAGCAGGCTTTCGATTGAACAACGGGCGCCCTTCTTTGTCTTAAATTGCCGATATGCATCGCGCCATACAATAACGGGTTCATTCTGCGATATGACGTTACTGGTCAGATACGAATTTGCAGCTTCATTTGCCGCATGAAGTCCTTGAGCTATTGCCTTTGCGTCTTCGTCTGACACCTGGTCTGCATCCTTCATTCCTCGCACAACAATGATGCCGATCTCGGCTTTGGGGAATAGATTCCAGAACGATTCTTCTGCTTTAAACTTCTGCATGTGGTTCCTCTCCGTCATGATGATTGAACTTAGTGATTGGACCGTTTGCCTGTTATATGTTCCGGCTCTATACGAAATATCGCAGAGCGCGTACACGAATGAGCTTTTTCAAAACGTTCTTCTTTAGGACGATGCTGCGCATACTTTGAAGTAAAGAGTTCAAGCGCTGAGCAACGTTCTTCGTCATCCTCGACCAGATAGGCATGACCGAACACCACTACACTGCGAAATTTTGCCGTGTAGCCAGCCTCATCCGTTTCGTCGCTGTCGACAACAGTAAAACACACTTTACTATCCTCTTGCAATGAGTCAAAACGATGTCCCGACAAAGCCATATGGATCCATAAGCTACCATCGTCCCATACAAAAGAAATTGGTGCAGCATACGGATACCCATCATCGCCGTTAACAGCTAGCACTCCATGCGTATTTTTTGGATCGCTCAATATTGCCTGTGATTCGGCATCGTTGAGCTGCTGCTTACTTCTTCGCATCTTCCGAAACATTGCACATCCTTTCGCGAATGAATGTTGCCATTAGATATAAAAATCACTCGGGCAAATCGCATCTTCAAAGGCCTAACGATGCAATCCATCCGAGTGATCGGATTCTGCCCGGCGGCAGAATATATGTCTAGTCGAAGTGTACCATACAATAGCTAAAGAGGCGTATGCTACGCTTTCTTCCTGTTCCAGCTCTTGACGTAGCAAAACTATATCGTAGGTGAACTAACATTGGCACACCAACTTGCTACAAGACCCAACGATCTAGAACAACCATCTATTGGATGTCACGCTGGCGCTTATATGCAAGACCAGCACCAGCAAGCGCAGCAAACGCTAAGCCAGCAAGCAATCCTTCGATAGGCGTATCGCTTGTTTTTGCTGTCGTTGTAGAAGCCTTAGTTGTAGTGGTACTCGTCGTCTTTGTTGGAGTGGTCGTCCCACTCTTCTGAGTAGCTGACGTTGTAGTAGCTTTCGCATTTGGTGTATCGGTAGCAGCTGTCTTCACAAGCGTAAACGTTGAATACTGATTTGACGAGAACGACAACGAATTAGTTGCGGCATCATACGTTGAATCAACAACGGTATCTACGCCGTTATGTTCACGTACCACCTGATACGTTTCGCCATCAGCAAGTTGCAGTGACGCATCCAGGTTCATAGTTACCGTAGCAGGATCAGTGATTTCGGTAAGCGTCTGCGTCCACTTTGCATTGGCGCTCCCCTGATTCCAGAACTGCTGAAGCTCAACGTCATAGCTTGCTGCAACAGTACCACTGCCTACTGCATCAACTGCCGCCGTTTCTTCCTGCGTATTAAGCGTTGTATCGTCCACATTCAAATTAAGATTGCCCGAAGTAATTGCAGCATCAGCGTTCGATAGTTCCGCTGTGCCAACGGTCGTGCTGTCGACGCTAACCGTGTCATCCGCCTTAGTAAATGCAGCAGTAATTGCTGTGTTAAGGTTATTCGCCACATTAAACGTAAATGTGCATGCATTATTTACATCAGGCGTAAGGGAGACACTGTTTCCTTGAGAATCTTTGATATTGGTCGATAGCACCTGATATCCACGCTCTGGTGTAAACGTGCCCGAAATCGTACCGGTATTATCAACGATCATCACATAGCCCTGCGTTCCGTCAGCTGCCTGTGATGACACTGGCTTACCGTCTGGGCCAACGGCATGAAGGATCGCCGGATTGGTATCAAAATTCTGAATAAGGAACGTTCCGTTCTTTAGCACATCTGTTTCGTGAACAGCGCCATCAGCCTTTACATCCCAGAATAGTGACCAGAACGGTGCGCTGAACCCAAAGTGATACGTACCTACGGTGTAGCCATCTATTTCGTAGCCTGCATTACCGTTAAATTCATTGGGATACGGCTGCAAAAATGGATCTTTGGATCCCGCCGGAGCATCGAATTGGCCCATCCATCCAACACCGTTATTAGTAAGATATTTACCTGTCGTTGCACTATAAGGTTGCGTTATCTTGATATTCGCATTTGCAAGAGGCAACTTATATTGATAGCCCGTAACCTGAGAAGTTTGCGGGTCTTTTACCACAACCTCTTCTGCCTGCGACAGATCAGTCCACGTATTGTTGTAGAAATACGAAATGCTCGCATACGTGGTTTTATACGTAGTGTTGTATTGAGCCATGTCAGCAAGTTCAATGGTGACATTCTTGTTAATTGTGACGCCTAATTGGCCGCCATTTTCTGTCTTTGTAAACATGAACGTGTTGTCGGTCGAGGTCAGCGTTTTAGTGGATGCTCCCGCATTCGCATCTACCACTACATTGGCGCCTTGAGGGATAGAAAATGTCACTTCCACAGTCTTACCTGTAGCGCAGGGAAATTCTGGATTAGCAGGAGATCCAGTAAATTGCTCACCATCAACCGTTGCGGTCATTGTGATGCCACTTGTTCCAAACGTGAACGTACCACTTACAACCGTAGCCGGATCTGTTTGACAATTGACATATATCGATGAACTTCCTTGTGCCCCGCCCTGCTCATCAGCATTAGATACAGGAACTGTAGCCAAGGTGCCACGTACACTTTGAGTCGACGCAGGAGTTCCTACCGATTCTGTATCCAATGAAGAAGCCGCTAATGGTGCAGAACTTGCTACTACCGTAGCGCTAGGATCTGCGGTAGCGCTTGCCGCTGAAGTAGCATCAGAACTTGAAGTTGACGTAGAAGCAGCCGAAGCCGCATTCGTTGCTGGCGTCGCTTCGGTTCCCGATGCAGTAGCGGTAGCTTGATTAGAAGATTCAGCCTGAACAGTACTTTGCTCAGTTGAAGGTGAAGTTTGCTCAGATGCGCCATACGCTCTGTTCTGGTTGAGCGTGACATCCGACATAAATGGACACAATGCACACGATATCAAAATCGCAAGTATAACCGATGTGGCTTTCTTAGCTAGTCCCATAAGAATCCCCTTTTCCTCCGCAAAGCGTTGGGCGTTCATACCCATGGCGCGCATTCGGCACAGCTAGACAGCGCCATCAGTACACGAAGAAAATCTGCTTGTATGCCCCGTAGTTTTACTTTTCTCATATAGCAGATGCCCATATAATACATTGCAAACGTAACGAATACAAGACTGTTGGACGCACAGAGACTACCTATTGTTCACCAAAGGCAACCACGATGGAAGTTTACGAATTAATAGACGCGCCGTGCCTATGTAAAACATCATGTGCTGGTTCAAACACCACTTTTAGACCAAGAGCCTGCGAGACTTTAACGATAGTTTGAAACGACGGATTGCCTGTTGCGCTTAAGGATTTATAAAGACTTTCACGTCCAACTCCAATGCTTTCTGCAATATCACTCATACCTCGAGCTTTCGCGATATCGCCAAGAGCTGCCTGGAGCAACAGTGGATCGCCTTCCTCTATTACCGCATTAAGGTATGCGAAGATATCCTCCTTGGTCTCAAGATAATCACTCGCATCCCATGTGCTTGTTTCGATATTCATCTCTTGGACCTCCATTCCTTCGCTAAGCGTTTCGCTGTATCAATATCAGTATCTTGCGATGACTTGTCACCACCAATTAAAAGGACAACCAGATTATCTCCCTCTTTTGTTATATAAACACGATATCCCGGTCCCGTATTAAAGCGTAGTTCAATAACTTTTTCGCCAATTATCTTATAATCTCCGATAATTTCATTGTTTAGCTCAATGCGACGTAACCTTGCATTAATTTTTGCTTTAGCAATTCCATTACGCAGTTTTCGAAACCATTCATCGAATACTTTAGTTTTTAGGATAATCATATAAACGGTCTCCCATTACTCTAGTTTGTATCTTACAGGATACAATGCTGAAAGGATAGGAGACAAACAACAAACTAATATGTCCTACATCAATATCAGCCATTCTATAGATGTGCCGACTGAGATCATAGGTTCAAATCTCATAGTTCCTGCGCGTGGTCAAGAATACGATCCTGAACAGGCATAGATACATCATGCTGTTTTCTATTGCACGTGCAACGCCAGGCTATATCTCCTGGAGTTTCTACAACTTGTCTTCCGCAAAATGAGCATCTGACAAGAAGAAGTTCTTCGCCTTCTACCGCACCTGGAATAAGTTGCACTAATTCATAGCCCGAAGCATGAGCCAAATAACGAGCACCTTCCTCGCTTAGACCGTGCGCAAGTCCTTGCCCACAACCGAAATCATCCCAACTTTGTGCAAACCAATGCTTCCAGTAGCACGCGCGACATACTGGTTCGCCTATTTTGATCTTGCTTAAAACATAGTTAAAACTGTAGTCTGCCACTACACCGCACGTCTTGCATTGCGTAGTAAAAAACTCGTTCGGCTTAGAGAACATCGTAATCGGTTTTAGCCCAGCCTTATCTATTAACGTATGCACACATGTTTCGCAATATGCCGGTTTAGTTCGTGTCGCATACATTGCAGGCTTGCCGCACCCAGGCGTTGCACAAATCGTCGCCATGCTATTCACTATCTCCTTAATTCATGCGTTATAGTCCTGAATACCTTACTAGGCAGTTGCGCCAGATCATTGCACTCGATTACTGATGGATAGATCTCTTTCAGCTGGTCGTAGCATGACCAACCAGCCTCATCATCATTATCCGCGAGAGCGATAGCGACAATAGATATCCCGCTCCGTATAAGCTTACGGGCAACACAAGCAGTATCTGCCACTGATAGCGGCGGAGTATAATCGTTCTCTCCAAAAAAGTGACATGGCTGACCATCTGATATGGCCACGATCAACTTACGCTCAGCCGATGCGGTTTGAAGATAGCGTTGTGCCCATAGCAGCGATAGCCCCTCGCGCGTGCCATCACCTGTATCCATCCCCATAATGCTATATTTTTGTTCGGGGCATCCATTAAAATCAACGAGCAGCGTATGTTGAACGGTGGGTTCATCGAATATGGCACGATGTTCAACTATGGCATGCTCAACGTTATGTTGAGCGAGTACTTCATGAAGCACTATCGACGATCGACGCGCAGCATCAATGCGCGCGCCCGACATAGATCCCGACCCATCAATCATAAACAGTATCGCTAAATCAGGAATCTTTAATCCAGGGACCGAGCGAATCCAAAATCGTTTACGCACATCCCCTAAACGACGCGAAGATATCTTGCTGCCAAACATATAGCGATCTTCTTCAGTCATTTCCGAAGCTTGCAACAATTGTGTGAACTGGGCATTCCCAGCATTAATACTGACATGAAGCTGCTGAGCCATGTCATCATAAGCAGGCTTCATACGCATATCAATTGCAGGCTTTATCACCTCTACGTTAACGCCCTTATGACACTCAGCAGCTCCTAATTGATTCGGTTTGAATACCGTAACTTGAGGACCAATCGACATAAGTTCGATAATTCCGTCACGCTCATCGATGAACTCATTAAAGATATCGTGAGCTTTTTTGGCAATCTGGCTATCCTGTATAAGATTGCCATCTAGATCAACAAAGAGCCGACGCGCCACGTTTCCTTTTCGTCCCTTGCGTGCTCGACCATCAGGCGCTGGTATATCGCCCGAATGAGTACGCATACCTGGCAATATAGCAGCTATACGCGGCAGAGAAAGCGGCTCATCAACATCAGGAATTAAATCCTCTATGGCATCAAAAATACGCTGGGCATATTCAAAGCGATCAGCACATACTCCTTGTAATGATCCTTCTTGAAACAACGGCATCGTAGCTACCCTGTAAGAATCGAGTTCTGGTGCCAACTTCTCGGGGCGCACCATAGGATATAAAAGAATTGTCGCCGCATAGTCAAGCAAGGTTGCTAATTGTTGCGCCTTTATTTGCGCATCTGTTCTAGTATCTTGCCCAATCTCGGGTAATTCCGAAAAAGCTCTTTGAACCGTACCGTCCGATGGCGTATTAGAGAATAGACGAGAGACACGGCCAAACTTAAGGAATAATTCCATGTTGTCATATTCGCTACATCCTGCTGCTTCGATGAACGCATCCTCGATTATGTTGTCAATTAAAGATAAGACTTGCGCCCTTACAGGCGTCGTCGCGCGAGGATCACGTACAACAGGTATAGGAAAATCGGTATAGATAATATGCAGACTCTCATGAACACTTTGAGCACGCGTGATCATACGCAACGCGAGCCATTCATCGCCTGAATAAAGATGTTCTATGCCTAGCCAGTCTTCGGTCTGCTGAAGTGCACGTAAATCGCAATACATGTCATCGAATGCCGGATCAACAACTATACGAGCACCATCGGTATATGCTTGATTCTCATTGATAAAAAATAGGCGTACATAAGCGTCATCACTGAGCAACCGCGCAAAATCTTCTTCAGCACTGCGCGTTGTCTCGCATTGAAAAGCACGCAACAGCTTTTTCTTTTTTTCTTTCTCTTTTGAAGACATCGTGCATCACCACTTATACATAACAATAATGCCTCGAATAGCTTCTTCGAGAGATCTATCACATCGAGCAACAGGAACAATAGTTTTCTCGGCGGCCTTCACGTATCCCTCTTGCTTAGCAAGGTGAGCCCAGTTTTCAAGGTTACGCGGTGAGATGACTACATCTAATTCTTCACGTTCGACCTTACCCTTAATTTTGTGATAGACACTGAGCATCTTGTCTAAAACCGGAACGCATTCAGGCACACGGAACGAAAGCATACGAGCAATAGCTTGATCGGATAGAGCGGCAATTTCTACAATTGCATTGAAACGATTGTAAAGCGCCTGGTTAAGCTCACGCGTGCCATAATATCCGACATTCATAGTTGCAAAAAATCTAAAATTTGGATGCCGGCGAACAACTTCACCGTTATCGAGTCGTACAAACCCGTTATCATCCAAAAGCGAATTTAAAAATGCCAAGTACTGTGGCTTAGCAAAGTTTATTTCCTC
Source organism: Eggerthellaceae bacterium UBA5808 (assembly GCA_002417975.1). GTDB lineage: Bacteria > Actinomycetota > Coriobacteriia > Coriobacteriales > Eggerthellaceae > UBA5808. Next base: position 19,517 of record DIDE01000009.1, on the reverse strand, counting down.
GAATACAACCGCACCACCTTCGCGAATAGCTTTTGTTACATAGCTCTCTTTAAATATGATGTCACCATCTTGCGGAATATATTTTCCTAAAATGAATTCATCCAGATTCTCTGTACAGTTGACTGTAGCCATAAGTGGAAGACCGATAGATTGGCACATTAGCTTGCACGATATGGTTTTACCTGTTCCTGCTGGTCCATGCAGAAGAACCGCCTGCGCATCACCCACAGCTATTTCATTACATACACCGTCTAAACCAGCTGGCAGCTCAAATTCTTTGCCCATCGATGGAATATACATTTTTTGTTCAGCAGTAAAGGCATCGTCCGCAAAGGTAATCAGAGGAAGGTTTTGAATAGATTGAGATTGCTCTTTATTGTGGCGAATAGTGTCATAGCTATCAAAATATGAATGCATACCAGAAACGTCGTACGCACAAATATTTTCATACGCGATGTCATAATCATCTGCTTTATGATTTTGATAAAAATCTTCGTGTAAGTTAACGAATACATCAGCAGCAGGATGATCAACGTAGGTCTGGAATATACGATCAATCGCAGCATTTACTTGAGTCTCTTGCAACAGTAAGGCAGCAAATAAAGGGAGCAGTTTATAGAGTGGCTGCAAATATCTAATGGAATCATCGATCCACGCATCTCGTTGATCATAGGCTCCTAGAGTTAGTTCATGATCTTTTATGAGCACGCGATAGGTGTACACATTTTCTTCCACTACTTCCTCATCACGCCATTTGTCTGGCAAATTTACCAGCATAAACGCAGTAGTTCGATCATCGCTAAACCATACATCACCTAATGGAGCAGTGCCTGATTGCTTCATGCTGCATACTAAATGACGAGCAAGCGTAATAGCTTCGCCTATTGGCTGGCAAAGCGTCGTGCTCTTATCATATGCTTGGTTATTAGCATGTACGTAATACTGAGTTGCATCAGAATGGTGCTTAAAACCGAACCCTTCAAAAATTTCGGTGTCTGTTCGACTTACTTTATAAGCAATCTGAAATAAATTCATACGCTCCCCTTCGCGTAATCAGCGATCAACTTGAACCTTGGCTAAAGCAAGATCTCTCATCTGCTATTGAAGCTAATTGTATTCTGATGATTGTAGACAAAACACAACTATCTTGAGCTACAGATCATTAATTTTTAGTAGCTCAACGCGCTAATCCCCCTGGACAACTTGTAATCCCCTTTGTAATTGCTCTTTCTACCAAGTACTCTCTTGTCGAATAAGATGAGCAGCAGTAATTTCGGCCCATGAATACTGATTCATATACTCACCATGATATAGATTAACTGCATAAGGCATGCGTTGAAGAAAATCGTAGAAATCACAGTCGACCATTGAACGATTGAGCGCGATTGCATTCCTACTTTTGGTCAGCACCTCATCTGCCCCATGAGCTGCTAGCGTCGCTTTTAAGTCATGAATGATGTTCCGCACATTGCTACGCGTTGACCTGCTTTCAGGCGCATCTTCCCATAGCACCGCCATCAACTCACCCATAGACACCGTCGCACCTTCGCGATCAACAAGATATGCCAGAAGTTCTTTGGTCTTGCTCCGCGCAAATCGAATAGGCTCTTCATCTGCAAACACTTCAAAATTCCCAAAGCACTGAATGCGTATACAATGCTTCGATTCCGGAGACGGAATTGCGCGTTTTTCCAAAATGAAATTCAGTTCTTTATGTACATCTTCTTCTGTGACAGGCTTTAACAAATATCCATCTGCCCGCAAGGCAAATGCATCCACCGCATATTCTGAATAGCCCGTAACAAATACGATCGCGTAATCAGGGCAGTGTTCGTGTATACATAGACGTTTCTATAAACAGAGAGTTGCTATACGGAATTTCTGACGCATGCGTCAGAAATTCCTGAAGTTAAGCATTTGCGTAACGTACTTCAGAGGCATCGAATTGTTTTTGGAAATGATTTTATTACTATCCAGCTACGCACAAACAAGGTTTTTCTGGAAACACCTGTTTCCAAGCCTTCGTAATTTCATCTTCGAACGGTTTGATGTTTAAGCCGATAAGCACTAATTGCTGCTTTAGCTCCGACTCAGAAGTCTGATCAAAAGGTTTGATGGAAATACTATTTCCAACTGCTTCAGCATACATAGAATTACTGTTCTCGTCAGTGAAAAATCCTTTTTGGCGCACTGCGCATGTACTCATCGCAGCAAGGAACGCGCGGATGCTCTTGCAATCATATGTTCCAGAAAGATCTATTACGCAATTTGCAGGCCGGTCGATACAGCGATTTGTTGTTTTGCCATGCATTGACGTATCAGGCTTCGTCTGCTCATTAAATAGTTCAGATGGGATTTGACCGAACGTCGTCTCATAAACATACGCATCAGGATTGAGCTGGTTGATGAGCTCATGTGCCTCCGCCTGTTCATCAGCCGTTGCCACATCCATCTTGTTGAGCACGATGAATGACGTTTTCTGAATCTGATTTCGTACTTGAACAAGAACGTCAGCATAATCAACGATGCATGTCGCATCAGCAACACAAATTGCACCACGATAATCATAATGACGAGACAGCGTACCCTCTTTGCTCTCTTTAGCTGCTTCGATTTGCTCAAGGAAATCCGTCATGCCAAAAGGATCTCCAATGCCCGACGCTTCTATAAACAAAAGATCGATAGGCAGATCAAGAATTTTTTCTAGAGCCAGGGCAAAATCTGCCTGTTTGCAATGACAAAACACCGAGCCTTCATTCAACTCAATTATTTGGAGTCCATCATGTTCTAGCAAAGAAGAATCAATACTTACTGCACCAATCTCATTAACTAATACGCCCACGCGCAAACCTTGCGCTTGCTTACTCGCAATCAATCTACGCAGCAATGTTGATTTACCCGCACCGAGAAACCCTGTCACTAAGTAAAGAGGCAGATTCTTTTCCATATCTGGTACCCGCTTTCTATTGTTTCGTCGCATCAATTTTATATACATAACCCAAAAGAAAGGGAGGTACAGTTACTCCTAAAATCACGTGACAGCCGCTCTATCGAACGCTTCTTGTAAATATTTAACGATCCCGAAACACGAATCGATACTGTCCCGTACTTTCGTTAGCAACTGACACTTTTCAAGTTCATCGATTTTGAGCACAGTAAATATGTACTTAGTTAACGATCGAGTAGATAGGTGCTCATTATGGGTAAAGACCTTGTTATCCAAGCGCTTCAGCATAAAGATCTCGAACGCGTCCCCTGGATTCCATTTGCTGGCGTTCATGCAGGAAAACTCAAAGGATATAATGCGATTGAAGTACTGACTGACGAAGACAAACTCTTCGAATCGCTTATGGAAGTTCATCGACTCTATATGCCTGATGGAATGCCCATCGTTTTCGACCTCCAACTAGAAGCGGAAATCCTTGGCTGCAAACTTATGTGGGCGGATTACAATCCACCCTCAGTTACCGAACACCCTTATGGCGCTAAAGACGCAGGTCGTCCTACCGATGATATGATCCCGAAAAAAACCGAAGGACGTATCCCTATCGTTCTTAACACGATGCGCCGTATGAAAGAAGCAGTCGGAGATGATACTGCACTCTATGGCTTAATTTGCGGACCATTAACGCTCGCCTCCCACTTGCGAGGTACCCGAATCTTTACCGACATGCGCAAGAATCCTGAAAACGTTGATGCATTCCTGGATTTCACCGCTAAAGTCGGCATAGCAATGACCCATTACTATCTTGAAGCTGGAATGGACGTTATCGCCGTTGTTGATCCACTCGTAAGCCAAGTATCGCCTAAATATTTTGAGCAATACATGCACGAACCCTTCAGCAGACTTTTTACTGAAATCAGAAATATGGGATCACATTCAGCATTTTTCGTATGTGGCAATGCATCTCGCCAGATCGATGTAATGTGTAAGACTAACCCAGATTCCATCCATATTGATGAAAATGTCGATCTGGCAGAAGCAAAGAAAACTACTGACTCTTATAACATCGCACTTGGTGGCAACATCCCCCTTACCACAACAATGCTCTTTGGAAACCAGCAAGATAATATGAAATGCGTTATTGACGAATATGACGCCGTCAACAATACAAAACGTAATTTTCTTTTGAGTCCTGGATGTGACATGCCTTACAACGTACCTGTCGAAAACACTATCGCGGTTACACAGGCAGTGTTGCACCCTAACGAAACGCGTACCATGCTGGAGAACTATACCGCAGGCGATTCGTTTGATCTTGATTCTATCGAGATTCCCGATTATGCAAACCGCGATAAGGTACTTATCGAACTCTTTACGCTTGATCCAGATCAATGCGCTGCATGCACCTATATGGTTAATAGTGTTGCTGACAATTATGACGAGATCAAAGAAGACGCTGATTATGTTGTCTATCGCTACTGTATTAAAGAAGATGTAGCTCGCACGATGAAAATGGGATTGAAAAACCTCCCCACGATGGTCATCGATGGTGAACCAAAGTTTATTTCGATCATTCCTTCAAAACAAGAACTGCTTGATGCTGTTGCAGAAGCAAAAGCTAAAAAGTGTAGCGAATGAATGTCTATTGGCCATATCAGTCCGATATCCACCAGTTCGATTAAGTAAATCGCCATCAACCACAGAAAGGCAGCCCATCGGGTTGCCTTTCTCTTTTTTGTCATCCAAATCTTTCACGTTAAATAACCACAACAACTGTCATATTTCCAAATCATTAAATGATTGTTTCGCAGTTGCAAGATATCGCAGTATGCCCTTACTGTCACACCGTAATGTGATTAACTATCACTAGTAGGCTATGTCACTGACCTATACGGAAAAGATACTTCTAAAGGGTCGCTCGTTAGGAAGAAAGGATGATGGCTATGTTTGACACCGGTACAACGGCCTTTATGATACTAGCCACCGCACTCGTCGTATTGATGAGCCCGGCGCTAGCATTATTTTATGGAGGCCTCTCGCGTAGAAAGAACGTCGTTAATACGATGCTCATGTCTATCATCGCGATGGCTATCGTTGGTGTTATCTGGGTTCTTATAGGCGATTCTATCGCTTATGGCGGTGCAGATGCATTCGACGAGAATGGAAATCTTGTTAACATCGGAGCTTTGTTTTTTGGTGGATTTGATCGTTTATTTTCCACATGGAGCCTTGGCGAAATCTTCGATGCAAATGCACTCGTAAGTGATGATTCTACGCTCGCATCATGCGCCTATGGATCATATCCCTCAACTGTCAGTATCGCTTTTCAAGCATCATTTGCAATGGTCACCACTGCTATTGTGACAGGGTCACTTGCTGGCCGTATTAAGTTTGGACCACTGGTATTTCTCGTAACACTCTGGCCCATCCTCGTTTATGCTCCAATGGCTCACATGGTATGGGGCAGCGGCTTAATAGGTAGCGAATATGGCATCGGCGCTATCGACTTTGCTGGAGGCACCGTAGTACATATCGCTTCGGGCGTATCGGGCCTTGTACTTTGTTTGATTTTAGGTGTCCGTCGCGGATACGGCTTATTAAGTTACCGACCCCATAATGTGCCATTTGTCATGCTTGGCGCTGGCCTGCTACTACTTGGTTGGTTTGGCTTCAACGGTGGCTCTGCCTTTATTGCAGATGGCAATGCTGGATTAGCTATTCTTAACACACTTGTTGCTTCATGCGCCGCAGTCGTGTGCTGGGCAATTATCGAACGCATCAAAACAGGTAAAGTTACGTTAGTTGGTGCATCAACAGGTATGCTTGCTGGACTTGTCGTTATCACCCCAGCCTGCGGCTTTGTTGCACCATGGTCTGCAGTTCTTATGGGATTCATCGTATCCCCTGTTTGCTATTTTGCTATTGCATTTCTTAAGCACAAGCTTAACTACGACGATGCACTTGATCCCTTTGGATGCCATGGCGTCGGCGGCATTGTAGGCGCTATTCTCACTGGTATCTTTTGCATCCCCGAATTATCGTGGACCGACTTTGGTGGACTTCTCTACACGGGTGATCCTTCATTACTGATCAGTCAAATTCTTGGCGTACTAACCACCCTTGCCTACGTCATTATCGTAACGGGTGCTCTGGGTCTCATCACAAAAGCACTGTTCAAAGGTGGTATTAGAGTAAGCACAGAAGTCGAAAATGAAGGATTAGACACGGCGCTCCATGGTGAATCCGCATATCCTGCATTCGGCGGCTTAGACTAAAAAGGTGGTGTCCCATGAAAAAAGTTGAAGCAATTATTAGACCGAGCGCCTTAGAGCCGCTTAAGGAAGCACTCTTCCAGGCAGAGGTAAAAGGCATGACGATCAGTCAAGTATATGGATGCGGTAATCAACATGGCTGGAAAGAGCTCTACCGTGGTAGCGAAGTCATCGTCAATATGCTCAAAAAGGTCAAATTCGAAATCGTAGTTGACGACGATCGTGTATCCGATCTGATAGATATTATTACGAAGATCGCTCAGACCGGCGAAGTTGGCGATGGAAAGATTTTTGTACTCCCCATCGAGCAAGCTGTCAGAATCCGTACAGGAGAGATTGGCAATATTGCGCTATAGCGTGAAATGACATTCGTAGATAAAGCCGAGAGGACATTTCCCCTCGGCTTTTCTATATCAATGTTCTGTCAACTAGATTGCAGCAACCACCAACATGGTTACCACGCTATTTGATATTAAGAGAAGCTCCATCGTAATACGTAGTAGAACGAGCAAAACGATGAATATTATCTGTATGTTCACGACTTTGTAGTAAGCGTTCCAGCCCAAATCCAATACCAACCCAGGTACAATCAATGCCCCAAGCTGCATCAAGCGGATGAGGACCCATCGACGAAGAAGCTAGCTCTAAGCCCTTCTCATCAACGGTATCAATACCATGGCCATAGACAACTGATTCATCGTCTGCCCCCCTCCAGTCGGGTAGTCCCACTTCATCGGTAATCATCGCCATAAATTCCCGAAGCCGGTCATCACGTTCTTCAACAGGCGTGCCCCATTCAACTAAATCGACCATCGTAAATTCCTGAAGATGCGTCGAGCCTTCGGACTCTTTACGAAAGCACGAACCAATCTCAAAGGTACGTAAGGGAAGCGATAAACTACCCATCATTTTACGTGATACCACATAGAGTCCAGGAGCAAGCATAGGGCGCAAGCAATGCGTGCTATCGACCCAAAACACCTGCTTGCGCAATGGTTTATCCTTGGTCACCGACATCTTATCAAGCTGCGACGCAGTAATAATAGTTGGCGTAACTACCTCAGCAAATCCCTCGCTATGAAGTCGTGCTGCTAAACTTCGCTGCAAACGGCAGAGCGCCGGCTCACGTGTTGTGCATACCGAAGTACGAAGATTCTCGCGATTTTGCGCTATAGCCGCATGTTCCACGTTTTGAAACGAACAATTACGCTCATGCTCATCGGCAAAGGTATGCGGTATATCGGACATATGCTGGCCCAATTCTGCAAGACGATGCATTTGAGTATCAGTAAATGAACAGGGGGTATGCTCCGTCGACATTGTAATCATCGGCCTTTCTTCGTAAATGTAGTGAATACGGTCGAGTTATATTTCTCTAATTTCCAATCAGGGACCCCACAACGCGGGCAAGGAGTTTTAACCAATCGATTACGCAGCCATCGCGCACTACGACTATTACGAGAATCCCATACCGTGAATTCCTCACCGCAATGCGTAGTTATATCGATGCGATTACCACGTCGAGTGACTGTTTTTACCCCATGAAGTACGCCCGAGCGCGATGGCCACAGCTTTACTTTATTGATAAGATCATAAAGACTACGGTTCTTATCAAGATAGCGCTTTGTCTTTTTCTCACCATTTGAAAGATCAGGCATAATGTCCTCCTACAATCGCGTATCTTCGATTTGACGTAAGCAGTCAAAGTACATAGCAGCAACACCAAGCTCAAGAGGGTTGTGATACAAGGTGACAATTTGTGCAGCTTCTTGGTCAACGCATAAAGGCATACCTGGAGCAGAAATAATCGTTTTGTCATCAACATCACCAGCATGCATGAAATCGCCTGTTGACGTAGCATCAAGAATATTGCGAAATTGATGGATACACGCGCTATCTGTACATGCATGTGTCCCCGTGTGTTCTGCAGCACACTTCCCTTTTTCACCATCGAGATCAAAGACGAAAGCTTCGATACCCTTTTCATGAAAATACCGAAGAGCAGCAACGCCAACAGGCCCAGCACCAAGAACAAGTACAGACGCTCCTTGCTGATCATCCCTATGCATTGGCTGATTGTATGTATCATTTGTTCGATCGCTTAAGTGACCAAATGTCCTTTTGGATCGATTTTGCATCATATGGTCGAGCGCAACAGCAAAACTACGACCAGTCGCATCACCGTTATCGCTATAGACTGTCTTATTGGTAGCAAGCATAGTACAAATATCATCATCAGCAGTAAAGATCAGCTGCGCACCCCGACGATAAGCCTCTTGGATTCCAGCAACATCAGTATGTTCAGAGACAAAGACTTGAGCACCGCAATGCGAAAGAATCGCACGACAACTTTCACTAAAGTTGCCAATAAGCCCAAGTCCCGCAGTAATCGGAACGACAGCCGTAACAACTCCAGCCCCTTTTCCCACATATCCAGCCGCTTCTCGGGCAAGCTCTTCTATATCTTTTCCCGTCATCACTCTACTTGCTTCATCGAGTGCATCCAGACCTTCGGTAAGATAAGCGATGTCCTTTTCAATAAGTCGCGTCATCGTTAGTCCATCCCTTTCGTATTACTATTATTGGACTGCGTCTCAGATTGCATAGTGTCACCAGCGCAACTATCATCCCTGATAGTCTCCATGCAAGACTTCCATCGTTGCGTAACTTCGGCAATGCTATCTGCCACAAACACGACAATGGCGCGCCACGATGTAGATCCAGGTTGATAATCAGTAAGAGCAACATCGGCACCATAGAATCCCAATGTCTTATGTAAAGGACCGCATAGCGATATCGGATGTTCACCAATAGGTTGGACACCAGTATCGTCAACCTCTACCTGCCGGTACAAACAAACACGCTGTTGACATGCAGCAGGAGAAACAGGTGCTGTGCTGGCAGAATGAATCAATATATCAACAAGATTGATACCTGTAGCATGGTAAATAGCAATAGGCGTTTGGCTGGGAAAACGAGCATCAATCTCCAGCACATAAGGCACATCGTCTTTGACAATAGCCTCTATATCAAAAATTCCCTTAACAGATAATGTTTCACCAAGCGTGTTGGCTATAGCTCGGAAGCGCTTTGCAGCTAGAGGTGATATCTGCGCAGGTGCACAAATACCTGCGCTATCATAATCAGCGGCAATCTCAACCTCTGTAATTGGATACTGCTGAAATGTATGCCCATCGCCAATAACCTCAATCGAATACGATATTCCATCAATATATTGTTGGATAATCGCATGACTGTCGATCGCACTATTTAATACCGTAAGCTCCTTGTACGATTGGGCGCATCCAACCTGATGGCTACCACTTGCATCATCAGGTTTGACAATAACGGGAAAACCGCATTCAGGAAAACCACTTGGACATGTGATACCAAGAGAAGTAAAGAGCTGGTTTGATGCCACTTTTGATGAGCTAATGCGATATGCCTCCATATCGCAAAGCACTGGAGTGCCACCGAGCACGCCATAGCGCACAAGCAGTTCAAGGACAGCGTAGTCTTCGACAGCAGGAATAACTGCATCAACAGAAGTAATAAGCGGAAGAACCGTATCCTTATCGTATACATCAGCTTTCACCGTACGTGAAACTAGCCCTTGAGCTGGAGTGTCATCGTTTTTATCAAGCAAAATCGTCGTGTAACCAGCTTCTGCAGCAAGATAGGCGATCTCTACACCTTGCAATTTTCCGCCAACAATTAAGATCGTTTCCATTTTGCCACCTCCAACCACCGTACGTAATCTAGAGGAGTGGCCGCTTCAAGACCCGCTTCTTCCAATGTTTCACTTACTCCAGCAACCGTTCTATAGCCATTAGTAATATCAGCAGAAGCATTCGCGACACCTGCAAGCCCAGAGTCAGGTGGAATCAGGGATGTAACTACATTCGCTCCCGCATCCAAACGAGCTCGCAAACCACTTAACCCCTCAACGTCAAGCGATGCAGGAATCAAACGATCAGGAAACATAAGGCGCATAATCGCAATAAGGAGTGTTTCACGTCGTGCTGTTGTTGCTGGTAGATGAGCAAGGGGTGTTCCACTCTGCGGAACAAATGTCATAACCCGTACCTGTGCGGCATCAATCAAACGCAATGCCTGAAGCGAGCGCAACAGTTCTTCATGGCTTTCTCCTAAACCGCATAGGAGCCCTTCTTCGATGAGCAGCCCACTTGTAGCAGCATGGCGTTTTGCAAGCAAACGCTTAGCTGCACTTTGGTCAATACGCAGGCCTTCGAAACGTTGTTTATCGTATGTTTCCTGATAGAGGGCGTACCAATCCGCCCCGTTTGCTGCAAGCTGATCGATACCTTTACTATCAAGAAGACCTGGAGATACCATAATTGGTAGTCCTGTCGCCAGTTTTACCTTGGTGATCAACGCAGGAAGAGCTTCGGGATCATCAAGAAATTTGGGATCCTCGCCCATCGTTAAATCAATAAGATTTACGCCAGATTCAGCAAGGCGCTTGGCTACTTCAACAGTTTCATCAATACTTTTTCGATATCGAGGAAGCTCAGTATTAGATCGTCGATAGTAACAAAATGAACAATCATTTTTACAGTAGGTCGAATAGTATACAAATCCATAGAGATAGATAAGCGTGCCAAAATTATGCGTCCGCATGTCCTGCGCCGCACGCATAATTCTTGCACGACATTCATCATCGTTTTCGCTTGCAAGAAGCATTGCAACGTCTTTATCAGAAAGCTCTCCACCATCAAGCCGTGATTTAAGAATGTCATCGATTTGTCCGATCGAAGGCGTCACACTGCAAAGGTCTAATTCGGTATCTGTCATTAGTTAAGCTCCAATCGATATAGCAAATGGGTTGAGAAGTCCTGTGTGTGTATACAGTTATTGCCAATAAAACGACATGCTTTCTGTGAAGCGCTATCAAATAGAGCACGAAGATACGTCTCAGACGAGACACGCATAGGGAATATGCTGGCATACCCTGTTCCTGTTAAAGACGCTGATGTTTTTCCGCAAAGGTGAATGAGTGCATGATCAAGATAGGGTTCAACTTGTTGTAAACAAGCAATAAGCGCTGGCCCAGCATGTGCTTGAAAGAAATGCGTACCAACTAGCTCAACACAGCCTTCAGCATCCCCAAACGAAAGTACGCGAGCACCATGCTTAATAGAGACAATCATAAATTCGGCAATTGCATCTGCAAGCGATGAGAGTGTTTGATCGAGCTTCTGATCGTTGCCCATCGTATAAAGTTTTGTAGGATCAATGAGCGTTGCGAGCAATGCCATCGGACCCGAAACAGCCACTACAGTATCGCGCCCTGCACCATTCGCAAGCGATTCAATCGTCTGCTTAATCGCCTCGCTATCGAGAAGAGATGTCTGCGTTGCAATTTCGTCAAGCGAATCGTAGGGATAGCATGGAATAATTCGTCCGCTAGGAAAAAGTATTTCATCTGATGCGTAGGCTCGTGCCTCCGCAAAGGAGACGGATGGCAGCATATCTTCAAGACGAGCCTCATCATTGCCAGGAAAGCAATTCCACCGTGATGGACGATTCCGATAAAACGAATCCTTTGCATGAGGAATTGCCATAGCATCAGCAAAATGCTTTTGAAAGAGGGGCGCGATAGCTGTATCGATAACACATGCATGCGCAACATAATGAAAAATTTCTTGGCGCTTTGTCGCATCAAGAAGAGCAATGCGTGCACCCAGACCTGCCGCATTACCAACAACAGATATGTTGTCCAACTTGCAATCAGGAAAGAGTCCCAAAGCCAAAGCATTTGAGGGATCAAGATAGCTGCCAAACGCACCCGCAAGTATCAAGTGATCAATCGAAGGATTGTCAGTACGACTAAGCAATTCTTGAGCACCAGCATATAGTGCTGACTTGGCAAGTTGTATAGCCCGAACATCTTTTTGCGTTATGGTAATAGTCGTATGACGTCCTTCATAGAGAACGTATTCCATTTCTCCCTGTGAGTTTCGACGAATATACGGACTTTGGTTCTGTTGAGAAAACCGTCCTGAGGGCTCAATAACGCCTGTCAAAGCCATTTGAGCAACGGCGTCGATAATGCCCGATCCACATATGCCAACAGGATTATCGGCATCACCGATCGTTCTAATATGCGCCTTAAGAGTACATGGATCGATGCGCACAGCATCTATCGCACCGGACGAAGCGCGCATTCCACAAGAAATTTGCGCTCCTTCGAGTGCAGGGCCAGTCGCACATGAAGTAGCTAGAAGTCGCCCTTTTGCCACTAAGCAGATTTCGCTATTCGTACCAATATCAATAAGCATCGTAGTTGCTGTTGTAGAAAAAGGCTGTTCCGAAAGAAGAGCAGCTGAAGTATCACCGCCGACAAATTCTCCCACTGCAGGAAAAATATGAACATTTCCTGCAGGGAAGATACCGAGTCCCAGTGACTGTGCACAAACATCAACAGGATTAGTAGTTGCGGGAATAAATGGAGCTCGGCCGAGATATTCAACGTCAAGTCCTAAAACAATATGCTGCATAACGGTATTGCCCACAATAACTGCCTCAGAAATATCAGTCGGGCTGATCCCAGCATTTGACGCCATAGCAGCAATCAGCGTATTGAGTTTGGAAAAAAGACACCGACGCAGTACCTCTTCACCATCAGGTTGCTCACCACAAATACTCAAACGTGAAATTACGTCGTCACCGTACGCAATCTGTGGATTCATAGTGGAAGATTGCTCAACCAAATCGCCAGTTTCAAGATTACAAAGATACGCAGCAATAGTCGTAGTACCCAGATCGATTGCAATGCCATAGGCGCAAGCTTGACTTTCGGGCATAACCTTGAGGATACGTGTATCATTCCAGATAAGAACAGCAACATGCCAATTGGATGCACGTAGAATATGCGGTAAATTTTGCAATGCAGTAGTATCGATTGACAAATCAGACATGTTTAAAGCGTTCAAAAGACGACATGCATCATCGCGCGCATCGTCGAGCGAAGGCGGATCGAGAGCAACTTTAATAATCCGAACAGCCGGATTAAAAGAAAGATCGCGCACTGCCGTTTTCTCCAATATGACTGAATCATTCATATCTCGTGCAGTAACGACCATGTCTGAGTTAATAGCCACATCGCACGCTAACCGCCAACCAGCATTGATATCGTCACTCGATAAGAATTTTCTTTCCTCACTCGTAGTAGGAGGCATGATAGCGGAAGTAATTTTGATACGGCATTTCCCACACGTACCACGTCCGCCACAGGTATTTTCGACGTACACCCCAGCAGATTGCGCCGCAGCAAGCAACGTAGTTCCAGCTAGAACGTTGGCAATCTTTCCAGATGGCTCAAATGTAACTCGATATCTCATTTGTCTCCTTTCTCCGTGATTAAGCAATAAAAAAGCAAGGGAAACCTATGCTGTTTCCCTTGCTTGTAAATGCTCTGGCGGAAGGCCCCGGAGTCGCACCCGGCTGTACGGATTTAGGGTCCGTATAATCACTACGATTCACCCTCCATAGGGTGGATTCCTCGATTGGGCTTGTGCAAGACACATACGCTTTTCAGTACAAGCGCATTACGGCATAAGCGCCCGTCCAACTCTTTATACTGATGCATGCATTAAGCCACCCGAAACGGCACACACATCGCATAGTTTCTTGCACAAGCAGTCGATATAATATCGGCTCCGCTACCTCCTTGGCAGCAATCCAACCTTAGTTTCCCATCTGATCTACTTATTTATCCCAGTAGGTCAAACCCAATTCACGTAGAACCTCAACGGCTTCCTCATACACACCAACATATTCGTCGGTAGGCTGAAGTTTTTTAACGTCATAGCACTCCTCGAAGCTCTTGCCCGTCGGTGCGGTTTTGTAGTTCTTTTCATACATACCGATCAACTTATCAAGCAAGATATTTGCCTCGTGGACATCCATTCCAGCAGCCGCATGTGCCGCTTCACCCATCATGCGTGCCTCCATAGCGGTAAACATGTTGGTGTTAACGCCCTTCAATGCAGCCACACCTGATAGGATCTCACGTCCGCTAACCGTGTCAGTAATAGCTTGCGCTGCTGTTTCCAACAGGCACATCCGCGTACACGGACCAGCCAACGTGTAGTACTGGTTACCTAAAATCAGATGAGTGTGATCTTCAATCGCTCTTGCAGCATGGCCAGCTACAGCCAAAGCCTCGCGAGCGGTAGTGATTCCCCACCTAACATGAATAGGTCCGTCAAGGTGCCACGTTCCTTGCATCATCACAAAAGTATTCAGCGTTGTCGCAACGTCAACGATCGTCGTAGCCTCAAGGCCACCGGCGTATCCTCCAAAAATCGGCATCTGTTCGACCATGACCTGTACACCAGCTGCTGCATAATGAGCTCGAACCATCAACGCACCTACGTTGATTTTCAGCTCATTCAGCTGGGACACCTCATGGGCGTCAGATGGACGCATCCCGCCATCGAAGTCTGCTTCGATGACACCGGCGGGACTAAGGGAAGTTTCGTTCCCCTAAAGGCCCATCCCAGATCGGCCGGCGCGACACTGCGCCTCGCGGACCTGCAAAGCCTCCGAACGTACAGCCATAATCTCCCACGGAGTATCCGGGAGGGGATCATGCCCCATTACCGTTTGCATAACACCATCAACGATTGTGTCGACGATGGGCTCCTGCGCATATGCTTGATGAATAGGCAGGAACATTTCCTCTGAACACGGCGACCCTGTTGGACCACCTTGGATAACTGGCGCTTTGGATTCAGTATGATCACGAGGGACAACATTAATTGCTTCTTTGCCCTCACCGAATTGAAAATGGTCCGGTGCTGACTCAATTGCATGGAGAACTTCATCCCGCGTGTACTTGATAACTCTACCGGTATCGATGCAATAAATGCCACATTCGACCAGCATATCCAAACCCGCATTGTAGAGCTTGTCGAT
This sequence comes from Eggerthellaceae bacterium UBA5808, assembly GCA_002417975.1. Classification (GTDB taxonomy): domain Bacteria; phylum Actinomycetota; class Coriobacteriia; order Coriobacteriales; family Eggerthellaceae; genus UBA5808. Next base: position 4,358 of record DIDE01000009.1, on the reverse strand, counting down.
CAAATCCGGATCTTCCGGAATGATCGTCGTCTTATCCATTTTGATGTCGTACTTTTTCTTGAGCTTTGCAGCGGTTTGAGGAATGATTTTAAAATCCCATTCCTTCTCATCAACTTTTTTCCCGCTCTTTGCTCGGTCATAGACATCGAAGACGGTAAGACATTTACCGATTGATTTCATGTCCTAACCTTTCTTCTGCATGAGTTCCTTTGCTAACTCCACTGCTTCGGTTGCGGTGTCGGTGTAACCATCCGCTCCAATTTCATCGCACCAAGCTTGGGACACAGGTGCGCCGCCAAACATGACAATGTAGTTGTCGCGAATGCCTTCCTCTTTGAGCAGCTCGATGATCTCGCGCTGAGCCGGCATCGTCGTAGTCATCAATGCTGATCCCAAAATAAGATCTGCATTGACTTCCTTCGCCTTCGCAACAACTTCTTCGGTTGGAACGTCACGGCCAAGATCGAATACCGTAAAGTTATTAGCCTCAAACATCGTTTTGACGATGTTCTTGCCAATATCGTGGATGTCTCCCTGCACGGTGTGAATAACCACAGTTCCGTTTGACGTTGCATTCTTTTCGTCTTCAGTTAAACCACTTGTCAGCACTTTAACCGCAGCATCAAAAGCTTCAGACGCCATAAGCAACTCGGGGACGAACGCCTCACCTTCGTCGAATTGGTCACTCATCACCTGCATGCCTTCGGAAAGTCCATACGTTATACAATCCAACGGATTCATGTCAGCAGCCAATGCTTCATTAGCCGCATCGGTGGCATCATCGGCATCCATATCGATAACGCTTTCCTTCAGCTTTTCGTATATCTCTTCGTTTGCCATTGATATCCTCCTCTCTTAAATGTCTTCTACAACCATGCCGTCATATTATTAGTAACTGGCACAATAATAAAGGACAGTCGTCGCCATTTGTAGTATGACACCGACGTTTATTAAGGAGGTTTACCCCTTCGACATTATGAATTAATCTATTCGAAACATGACACTTCACAATTCGTTAGCGTTCAGGCAAAGCAAGACCTATCCATACGCAAGTAGCGCACCATAGTCAGCCAATTCCTACGACTATGGCACTCAATCGGCGCAAGCACATCATTCAGCAAAAGACGTTTTATCTCTCGGACTCATTATTGCAACGCATGTTAGCAAGAGCGCTCACAAGAGCGTCCCTGCAAGCTGGTTGATCAAAAAATCCGTGGAGGTAGGTGCCATAAATATTTCCTTGCATACATCCTTCTTCGCTACCATCCTCTAATATACAGAGCGGTTTTGCTGTTTTGGCTCGACGTGATTGGCCATGGTGCATCTCATAGCCAGAAATAGCAAGATTAGATAACGGGGCAAGTATTCCTTCAAATGTCAACGTATGCGCCTTCGTATGTGTTCTACGCTCGTCATCAGAAAAAATCGTTTCGACAGGAAGAAGACCCATCCCCTTAATCGATCCACCGTGTTCAATATCGGAAGCATCGATGATATTTGTTCCAAGCATCTGGTAACCACCGCAAATGCCAAACACTGGTTTTCCTTGAGATGCATACACGCACACCGCATCTTCAAGTCCAACCATACGCATCCAAAGCATGTCAGAAATCGTACTCGTACTACCTGGAATAATTATTAAATCAGGATCACCAAGCATCGATGGTTCCCTCACAAAACGCACCATCATTGATGACGTCGCTTCAAGAATTGAAAAATCGCATTTATTCGCAAAACCAGGGAAACGAATAATTGCAATATCAAGCAATGAACCCTCTTTGTGCTCATTCAAAAACGACAAACGCTGCATGATAGTGCCATAGCTATTTTGTCGATGAGGAAGCATACAGGAGCTACAATCATGCACCCCTGCATCAGTCAACGTGTAGTTGCCACCGCAGCTATCGCCAAAGGCATACAGCGGGCAAAAGCAAAACAGACAATTAAAATTATCAGGATCGTCTGTTTTGTGACAAGGGAAAAACTCGCAATCAGTATTTGAAAAGAATGAGAAATGTTTACCTTGCCATGATTCTGCGTCCATACCGTACCTATCTTCCATCATTTGTTACCTATTCTCATATGGTGTTCTCGTAGTACCTATATATCAATAGCAAACCGCATAGTCTTATCGCCCGATGCATAGCCAGCAAATTATGTATCCTTCTCACATGGCTGTATATGCTTATCTTCTCGCGGCATAGTTAATCGAATTTTAGCGTTCACGCTGGCCTGTGAATAGTGAAAGTTTTGATTGATTTGACCATGACAGTACGTCATGGTTACGCTACAATATTTTTTCTAGTACATCTGATATCTGTTGGTATTGCAACTGTCTAATGCCAGTCGACATCAAAGTCACTTATACCAACTGATGCTGCGACCATCTGCAAGGGAGCAAAGATGATCTATCTCGACCAACATTCATCTGAACCGATTTACCGCCAGATCTATCAGCAGATCAGAAACGACATTACCGACGGAAGTCTCGCAAAAAATACTCCCCTAAAATCACTCCGTGTTATGGAAAAAGAGCTTTCCATTAGCCGCAATACTGTTGATCGTGCCTATCAGCAACTTTCCGCCGAAGGATATATCCGCTCAGTTAAGGGAATGGGATACTTTGTCGAAGACATCTCAAGCTTTGGCGGAAGTAAAATAAAAAAACAACCTGCTCATACGGGTGAATCTCAGTATCGCAAGCAAGCAACTGTCCAATATGACTTTGACTTTGAAAGCATAGAAGCGGATCTGTTCCCTTGGGTAAAATGGAAAAAATGCGTCAAGGAAGCACTTAGTAAAGATTCATCACACGAAGTAGTCACCTATGAAGACGGCAAAGGAAGCCCGCAGCTCAGGCAAAGTCTTGCTGACTTTTTACATAGGCATCGTGGCGTAAAATGCGATCCTGATCAAATCATCATTTGCCCTGGCACTCAATATGCTGTCGAAATCATCTGCTCAATTTTTAGTCCAACAACACATCGTTTTGCTTTCGAAGAACCCGGCTATAAAGCCATGCGCTATTTGATCGAGCAATGCGGTTACAGCGTTACATCAATTCCTGTTGTGGAGAGTGGCCTCTACTATGAACTTTTAATTCGCTCGAATTGCAATTTATTGTACGCAACCCCATCTCATCAATTTCCGACTGGATACGTAACCAGCATTGCTACACGCAATCAATTGCTCAAATGGGCCTATGAAAACAAAGATGCGTACATAATCGAAAACGACTATGACAGCGAATTCCGTCATGGAAGTTTACCGATCCCGTCGCTTCAGTCGTTAGACGAATATCAAAAAGTTATTTACATCGGTACATTTTCAAAAATGCTTTCCCCTGCGATACGCTGCGCCTATATGGTATTGCCATGGCCGTTAGTTGATGCATTCGAGAAACGTTACCAGTATTTCAATGCAATGATTCCTGCATATCACGAACGCGCTATTGCTGAAATGATCGATAGCGGAGCGCTCGAGCGCCATTTGCGTAACATCAGCATCATCGATGAAGGTAAATACGAAGCATTGTCATCTGCATTAAAAGATTATCTGTCAGACTATGTAGACGTATTGGGCGCCCCAGCAGGCGTTCATACTATGGTACGTGTTCGCGGTTGTACTAATCAGAAAGATCTCTTGGACTTCCTCGAAAAACGGTCCATTCGTATTTATGGCATTAAAGAGCATTGTCACGACCAGATCAATGCTTACGAAAACGTCTTTCTTATGGGATATAACTCGATGTCACCAGAAAAATTACGCAAAGGTTGCCAGGCACTTGCCAAGGCACTTAAAGAATATTTTGCCTAAGCAGCCTGTCAAAAACAGTAAGAAGATACGTACCTGAAACAATTTCACGTTCCTCTTGTGCTAGACTGTGCCCCATTGTTGGCAGGACGTCGGTGTCAAAAATGACACAGGGCATCTGCATAGATGCCCTAGGGGAATACAGGTGCAAATCCTGTGCTATACCAGTAACCGTAATGTTCAAAGTTGATGCGGCATGCGCCGTAGTCAGCCATGACAAAGTCGGAATACCTCTTCGTCAAACATAGCCCTGGAAAGAGGTTTCTGATGAATATCAGATCATTGGCGCAGTATGCGCAAGGTATTCCCTTATTAAAAAAGTTACTTCTCTGTCTAATTGCCTTAGCTGTTTGCATGGGACTAGTGCCCCAGCCAGCACACACTGCTTGGGCCGATAGCACGCCAAGCGCGACTGCACAATCAACCGGCACTGATGGCACGGCAACCTTGCAGATTGTATTCGGTATTGCGAGTGATGGCACGCCAAACACGATCGTAGATACATCATTCACGTTCTATAAGGGTGCAACCTATAAAGATTTGCT
>DIDE01000054.1 GCA_002417975.1 Eggerthellaceae bacterium UBA5808 | reverse complement strand
TGCAAGAACGCCTGATCCAGCTCTCATATTACATAGGCTCATCAACAATCCTGTCCATCGGCAGCAGATACCATAAGTGCCATCAACACACTGATTCTGAATCACGGTAATCCGCATACCACACAGGAGGGAACCAATGGATCTATCCACTATAAAGAAAAAGCTTAAGCCCCCTCTTCAAATTCGGACAATTCAAAACACAGTGATCAGTTGGTATACCAATTAGAAGGTCGACCACGTCTTCGTGTTGCTGTACCTCTTGGTCTTCAACACGTCCTTACTATGTTCGCAGGAAATCTTGCACCTGTTCTTATTCTTGCAGGTGTTGTAAGCGCAGCCACTGGTGATCCCATCGTGTCCCCTGAACAAAAAGTTCGTATGGTACAACTAGCCATGTTCGTTTCTGGAATTACAACATTTATACAGCTCTATCCAATTAAGATAGGAAAATTTCAGATAGGCGCAGGGCTTCCCATTGTCATGGGGACTTCATCGGTTTTTATTGGTGCATTGATGGTTATCGGCGCCGAATTTGGCCTGCCTGTCGTTTTTGGAACAATCATCGTTGGCTCTCTTGCCGAAGTATGCCTTGGAGTATTTCTTAAACCTCTTAAGCGCTTCTTACCTCCCATTGTCATAGGATGCGTATTGCTCGCAATTGGACTAAGCCTCTTACCTATCGGTGTTATGTACTTTGCTGGCGGTGCTGCAGCTGAGGTAGCAGCAAAGAAAGCTGCGGAGCTTACCGCAAGCGGAGCCGTTGTTCCAAGCGACATCGCCGCTCTAGCGCAACAATACGGGTCATGGCAAAACATCGTCACAGGATCAGTTGTTATTGCCGTCATCGTTCTCTTCCAGCGATTTGCAAAAGGTATTCCTAAAGCTCTTGCGATTCTTGCAGGCATTCTAGCAGGTTATATTGCAAGTGCAGTGCTCGGACTCGTTGATTTCAGTCGTATCGGTCAAGCGTCATTCATCTCACTTCCCATTCCGACTATCTTCCCAGAATTTCAGCTGGGTCCCATTCTCGCCATTGCGGCTCTCTATCTTATTAGTGGGCTCGAAACAATGGGTAATACAAACGGAATCACCGCTGCAGCATTCGATCGTGAAGCTACCCCACGAGAAGTATCGGGCGCAATTGTTGCCGATGCCATGGGTAGCATGCTTGCTGGATGGTTTAATACACTTCCCAATACCGCATTTGGCGAAAACGCAGGCATCGTGGCAATGACTAAGGTAGTAAATAAATTTGCCGTAGCAACCGGTTCATGCATTCTTGTTTTAGCCAGTTGCTTTCCGATGTTTGGATCAATCTTTTCCATTATGCCTAGCAGCGTATTGGGAGGAGCGGCAATTACCATTTTTGGAATGATTATTACCAATGGTATGAAGCTCATATTTATCGGTGGTCTCAGCGACCGCAACGTACTCATCATATGCCTCTCATTTGGCATTGGTTTTGGGATTAGCCAATCGCACCAACTCGTCGCTGGCTTTCCGGCACCACTTGATTTCGCATTTAGCCAAACAACCTTGACTGTTTCTCTTGTAGCCATTCTTGCAAATATCGTATTCGGCAAAGATGTGTTTACGCTTACGCCCTTCAAACGCAAACCCGCAAAAAACACCAAAGATGCAACAGCGCTTCCGGATAATAATCCACAAACCGACGCACAGCCTCTTTTGTCCCACTCAACGCAGGAAGCACTTAAGGAGACGCTATGAAGCAACCTAAAGAAGCAAAAAATCACAGCACTTCTAATGAGGACATGATCTATACACTCGAAGGAAGACCGAGCTTAAGCGCCGCCCTGCCACTAGGATTGCAGCATATCCTTAGTATGTTCATAGCGAATTTAGCTCCTGTACTGGTAATTGCCGGCATAGTAAGCGTATCAACAGGCGAGAATATCGTCAGCGAAGGTCAACGTCTCTTGATGGTTCAGCTCGCAATGTTTGTATCGGGCATCGCCACATTCCTTCAGCTGTACCCTATTAAATTAGGAAAGTTTCAAATAGGTGCAGGTTTGCCTATCGTTATGGGAACATCGTTTGTCTTCGTGCCAGCACTTTGTGCAATCGGAGCAGATTGGAATATAGAAACAATTTACGGTACCGTCATTGTTGGTTCAATTGCAGAAGTATTCCTTGGTCTCTTTCTTAAACCTCTCCGTCGCTTTTTTCCACCCGTAGTCATAGGATGCGTGCTTCTTGCAATTGGATTGAGCTTGCTCCCTATCGGCATCCAATATCTTGCCGGAGGCATGCAAGCGCAAACCGCTGCCGCAAAGGCTGCGGAGCTATCGGCTCAAGGACTTGCAGTTCCCACTGAGATGAGCGCACTTGCAGCACAATTTGGATCTTGGCAAAATCTATTAACAGGATCGATCGTCATCCTTGTCATTGTTTTGTTCCAACGTTTTATGAAAAAACTATTCAAAGCACTCGCTATTTTAGCCGGTATTGTCGTTGGATATATCGTAGCTGCATGCTTTGGCATTATTGACTATTCAATCATTACGTCCGCTGCGCCCTTTTCACCGCCCATTCCAGCCCTCGTCCCAGAATTTCATATCGAACCAATCATCGCAATTCTTGCGTTTTACATCATTAGCGGATTAGAGACGATGGGCAATGTCAATGGAATTACCGCTGCTATCTTCGACCGTGAAGCAAAAGCAAAAGAAGCTTCGGGAGCTATCCTTGGTGATGCCGTCGGAAGCTTATTCGCGGGATGCTTTAATACCTTGCCAAATACCGCATTTGGACAAAATGCCGGTATCGTAGCAATGACAAAGGTTATCAACAAATTCGTAGTCGCAACAGGAGCAAGTATCCTTGTTCTTGCAAGCCTATTTCCAATGTTTGGTGCAATTTTCTCTGCAATTCCCAACTGCGTCCTCGGCGGAGCAGTTATTACCATCTTCGGTATGGTACTCGCTAACGGAATGAAGCTAATCAATATAGACGGCCTAACAGCAAACAATATTCTTATAATTTGCCTCTCCTTTGGCGTTGGATACGGCATTAGTCATACACCATTACTTGTCGGAACGTTCCCCGAACCACTCCATTTCATATTTAGCCAACCCGTTCTTGCCATCTCAATTGTCGCAGTTCTTGCAAATATTATCTTTAACAAAACCAGTGCCAAGGTTCATCGGTCAGTACCAGCCGAGGAGGTGTAGACCAATGAGCGAACGCATGCGCCCCCTCCCCTTTGATATTCTTATAATGCACGCTCTTGCCGAATATCATTCCGAAGGGTCAATATTCGGCATACGAAAAGAAAAGTTTTATAGATGTCCAACCGCACAGCGTATGACGTTGGCACATCACACAATCGATACACCCATTGGACCAGCAGCTGGACCGCATACGCAACTTGCTCAAAATATCATTGCAGCGTTCTTGGCTGGGGGACGCTTCATCGAACTTAAAACAGTACAAGTTGTTGACGGACGTGCCCTTCAACGGTGTATTGCTCGTCCCTGTATCAGTGCGCAAGACGAAGGATTCAATGTTGAATGGTCAAGTGAGCTTACTGTTGCAGAAGCAACCGAGGAATATATCAAAGCCTGGATTGCAATTCATCTATTAGGAGCAGAATTATCACTCGATACCAATGTGATATTCAATATGAGTGTCGGCTACGATTTGCAAGGTATTACATCGGCTAAAATCACACGTTACTTTGCCCACATGCGTAATGCTACACGAAATGATGTATGGGATACGGCTCACCATTGGATACGCAAGCACAGCGATTTATTCCACACTGCTACGCAAAAAGACATCGACAGTATCCCGTACTGCGTTTCTGATACGGTCACTGTATCAACGCTTCATGGCTGTCCCCAAGAAGAAATCCAATCAATCGCTTCATATCTTATTACTAAGCAGCATTTTCACACGTTCGTTAAGTGCAATCCGACGATCCTGGGGTATGAATCAACGCGTGAATTGCTTGATGGGTTTGGATATACGCATCTTCTTTTTGGGCGAACTCATTTTAGAGAGGATTTGCAGTTTAGCGATGCAGTTTCCATGGTTCGCGCCCTAATGATTGAAGCGCATAACCATAACCTTGTATTTGGATTAAAAATCAGCAATACACTCCCTGTTGAAGTTCATAACAAGGAGCTTCCAGGAAACGAAATGTACGCATCAGGACGGGTATTGTTCCCTCTTGCCCTAACAATAGCTGCTCGCTTCTCTCGACTATTTGCAGGAAGCCTTCCTATTTCTTACTCTGGAGGAGCAGATATCTACACGCTCCCCATGCTTCTCTCGATGGGCATTCACCCAATCACATTTGCAACAACATTACTTAAACCCGGGGGCTATGAACGTCTCAATCAACTTGCTATGTGTACCGAAGGGAACAGAGGTATAACAAAACAGACCATCGATGTCGAGCAACTCAATCAATATGTAGAACGAATATACCGCGCCATACGTACACGCCAAAATGATATGGATAATGAGCAGGATCCTTGTCGCACTATCAAACATAAAGATATCAGCTCTAATATTGACCCATACCGTCGAGACCAATATTCAACTCAACAGCACACGGACGCCAATGATGATTGTGCCCATCTATTTAAAAATTACTATCACGCACCGCCCTATCACATTGCACGTACGCTCCCTCTTTTTGATTGCGCCGAAGCCCCCTGCCGCGGAACAGGCTGTCCAATTAAGCAGCAAATCCCTGCATACCTTACCTATGTGCACCAAGGAAATGCCAGTAAAGCGCTACAGATAATTCTCAACGATAACGTACTGCCGTCCATCACAGGAGCCATTTGTCCACATCGATGCCAATCGTTTTGTACGCGTAATGACTACGAATTTCCTATCAATATTCGTGCCGCAAAACGCTGGGCAACAACCAATTGCCAGGACACCTACATACGATCTCTATCGCCAACGCCTTTGCGTACTAGCACAAAGGTAGTAATTGTCGGAGCAGGACCTGTTGGTATAGCAGTTGCCTCGTATCTTCGCCGCAATGGCGTTTCAGCAACGATTATGGAATACCGTGCTGAAGCAATGGGAATGGTATCCCATGTAATTCCATCATTCAGAATCAATAAAGCAGACATCCAACGCGATATCGATCTAGCAAAAGCATATGGTGTTACCTTTCAATTTAACGTCGATTACGCATATTCACTCGATCAATTACAGCAATCTTATGATTTCATTATCATTGCTACCGGCGCATGGAGCTCAAAACATACACCGTTACCCCTGGATGGCACAAATGTTATGGGAGCAATTGACTTTCTTATGCGCCTTAAAAAGAACAGTCATTCTGTGTCCATAGGACCTCAAGTGGCTGTCATTGGCGGCGGTGATGTAGCTATAGATTGTGCACGTGCTGCACAACGACATCCAGGTGTTACGCAATCATTCTTAATTGCACGTAAAGCGCGTCCTTTTCTTACAGCAAGTCAGGAGGAGCTCGAATACGCAGAAGAAGACGGCGTAGCTATCGTTGACGGTATGACCACTCAGTCATACGAGCATGGATCACTTCTTTGTATGGCTAGCTCATACGATCACCAAGGATGTACATGCACAGCAGAAGATCCAAATGTCCGTTTGTTTAATATAGACACCGTCATACTTGCAACAGGATCAAGAGCTAACAATGATTTACTAGAGCGCAATGGTCTTATACTCAATCCTAATGGATACCCTCGACTCTCCAGCGAATATGAAACGTCACGTCACCACATATACGCCATTGGAGATTGCGCCGTCGGACCATGCACAATTGTTGAGGGAATGGCTCAGGCAAAATCAGTAGCGCAAACGATTCTTAAACGACTTGATCTCGCCAATGATTTTAAAACGTTCCCGATTAATGCTTCACGTTCTGTTGCGCTTGAGCGCAAAGGAATTCTCAATTTAGAAAACTCTGCAGATCGCTCCGTTTCTTCTGACACTTCACACTGTCTATTGTGCGATAGCGTATGCGAGCTCTGCGCTGATGTATGCCCTAATCGAGCAAATTTTGCACTCCATCTTAACAAGTCCCACTTAACAGATCCTCTGATTAAAGAAATGGGTCACTATCAAATTGTCCATCTTGATAGACTCTGCAATGAATGCGGAAATTGCGCAACATTCTGTCCTTCTTCTGGTAAGCCGTATCGTGACAAACCAACGCTGTTTTCGGATAAAGCAGCATTTGAATCAAGCGAAAATCCTGGATTTCTTCGAATAAGTAAAACACGCTATCGTACGCGCAATGAACATGGCTGCATTATTGACTACGAACTCGATGATCCATCATTCCCCGCTGGCTATCGTCTATGCATTCAGTCATTGGTCGAACGCTATCCGCATCTCTTAGCCATAGAGGAGGAATAACCATTATGACAACCATCATAGGAAACGGCGTCGTCATTACCCGAGATCCTACTAATCCATTTATCGAACAAGGAGCAGTTGCCTTTACGGGTCCTCTCATCACCGATGTAGGTCCAACAGCAACCATCACATCACATTACCCTAAAGCCGAGTTCATAGACGCAATGGGACGCATTATTATGCCCGGTTTTATCAATACACATATGCATTGTTACAGCACTTTTGCACGTGGTATTGCTTTGCCAAAGCAGCCACAAACAACCTTTGGTGGCGTACTCGCAAACGTATGGTGGAAGCTAGATACGCTGTTAACGCTCGATACGGTATACCATAGCGCCGTCGCCGCATTCCTAGACAGTATCCGCAATGGAGTTACTTCCGTAATCGATCATCATGCAAGTCCCCATGCAATTCGCGGAAGTCTTTTCCGTATTGCCGATGCAGCCGAACTCGTTGGCATACGTTGCAACTGTTGCTACGAAATATCCGATCGAAGCGGAACGCAAGGTACTATTGACGGTATACAAGAAAATGCAGATTTTATACGCGAGTCCCACATGCGTGGTGACGACATGATGGGTGCACTCATGGGTATGCACGCACAAATGACGCTCTCATCAGATACATTACGGCAAGTTAGCAAAGCTGGTAAGGAACTCAATACAGGATTTCATATTCATGTCGCAGAAGGATATGAAGATGTCGCCGACTGTGTAAAAAACTATAACGAACGACCCATCGAACGACTCAACTCCTACGGAATTCTTAACGATCAGTCAATCGCTGTCCATTGCGTACAGATAACCGAGCAAGAGCGTACGCTACTTGCGCAAACAGGCGTTGCTATCAGTAATTGTCCAGAATCCAATATGTCAAACGCCGTTGGATGCTCTCCCATACTCTCACTTTTGGATAAAGGTGCACTCGTCGGAGTAGGAACAGATGGTTATGGGACTGACGTTACCGAATCGCTTCGATGTATCCATGCGCTATGTAAACATCATATGCATGATCCATCGGTTGCATGGAACGAGCCACACCATATGCTGTTCCGTAATAACGCAACGATTTACAACAGAACCATACAAGGATCCGTCGGCATGCTCGCTCCGCATAATTACGCAGATATCATCCTCGTCGACTATCATGCGCCCACACTCCTGACGCCCTCAACCGTGCAGAGTCACATGCTCTTTGGTATACGCGGACGAGATGTTACTACCGTTGTCGTCAACGGAAACATCATCATGAAAGATCGTTGCTTCGTCAACATCGATGAGGACTGTCTTTTACATGAAGCACGTCAAAGCGCTCTCGACGTATGGAGGCGAATATAATGCTTATCAAAAACGGAACTGTCGTCACATCCCAAATCGTCGAAAAAGCCGACATCTGGATTGAAGGTGAGCGCATACGCGCAATCGAGCCCAATCTGCACCAGCATGTCAACGCCTCACCACCAATCATCGACGCAACTGATATGTTGATCTTTCCAGGAGGAGTAGATCCTCATACTCATATGGATTTATCTCAAGGAGATGATGCCGACCCCCATTGCTATCAAACAGGTACACGTGCAGCAGCGTATGGGGGGACGACAACAATCATTGCCCATTTGCCCTTTGAACAGCAAAAAAATCCGCTCCAATATCAAGTTGATCGACACCGCAGACTTGCTCACAGCGAAGCACTTGTTGACTATGGTTTTCATGGAGTCGTCGATCATGTTGATAGCAACATAATCGCAGACCTTAAAACGTTTCCACGACAAGGAATAACGAGCGTTAAATTTTATATGACCTATCCTGTTCATCTCAGCGATACGTCAATTCTTCCTCTCCTTGAGCACGCAAAGCACCTAGGGATTCTTTTATGCGCTCATTGCGAAAACGACGCTATGATTGCCTATACCGAACAAAAATTTAAAAGAAGACATCGATTACAACCACGGTATCAAGCTGCCTTGTGCCCATCGATATGCGAGGCCGAAGCCGTCTATCGTCTATGCTCAATGGCACGTCTTGTCGATGACGTTCCTCTCTACCTGGTCCATATAAGCTCACGTTCTGGACTCAATGCATGGCGCGAAGCGCGAAGAGGCGCACCTATTGTACTCGAAACGTGTCCTCAGTATCTCACGCTCGATGATGATCTTTATCAGACAAAAAACTCCAATGAACCTATTAACGAACAAGCACTTCGCTATAGTGCATGTCCCCCTCTGCGGACATTAAGAGATCGCGACACACTCTGGCAAGCAATTCGCTGCGGAGAAATCGCAACGGTTGCTACGGACCATTGCCCAATCTCGTTTCAGGAAAAGCGCAAAGGATTATATGACGTAACACGCTGCCCTCACGGATTACCAGGCATTGCCGCCCGTCTCCCGCTTCTCTATACCTATGGCGTAATTCAACGAGGGATGCCGCTCTGCCGTCTTGTCGACCTCTGGAGCACCAATGCAGCACACTGTTTTGGCATGTATCCTACAAAAGGAACCATTAAAAAAGGGTGCGATGCCGACCTCGTACTCTTCGACCCTAACCAACACTGGAAGATGACAGCAGATCAACTCCATGAAGACCTCGATTACACCCCATACGAAGGCATAACGTGCATCGGAAAACCAATCATGACCATTCTCCGAGGATCCATTATTGTCGACCATGCAACGTGCGTCGCTAAACCAGGATACGGCCAATATATACATCGCGGACCAAGCGATTTTTCTCGTCTCAATACGGGACTCTATTCCTAGCCGCCTTTAATTCAGAGCAGCATCCCCATCAATACACTCCAAAGAGTTAGAAGAAGACATAACAACGACAGAAGTGAGAAGCCTGCGGAAAGGAGCGATCGTGGCGACATTCATAGTAAATGGACGTACGGTGACACCACCTTATAACCAAAAGCTCATAAGGTACCTTCGCGACGTCCTCCATCTAACTTCAGTCAAAGATGGGTGTAGTCAAGGAGCATGTGGTGCGTGCCAGATAATTGTCGATGGACGCCTTTCTAAAGCATGCATTCTCCAGACCGATCGATTAAACGGTGCAACAATTCTTACTGTTGAAGGACTAAGCTCCTACGAAAAAGACGTGTACGAATATACATTTGGAAGCGTTGGAGCGGTTCAATGCGGATTTTGCACGCCGAGCATGGTAATGGCAGCAAAAGTTTGTATCGATGCCAATCCAAATCCCACGCATACAGAAATAGCAAGAGCAATTCGTACCAACATATGCCGCTGTACCGGATACGTAAAAATTATCGAAGCCATTACACTCGCCGCATCAATGTTCCGCACAAACGAAGTTCCGCCGCCAGCAGGAACATGGAGCATTGGAGCATGTGTTCCCCGCATTGATGTCAGCGAAAAAGTACGCGGGACAGCTCAATTTCCCGACGACATTTACCTTGACGACATGGTATATGGCAGCGCTGTTCGATCAGCTTATCCACGCGCACGAATAGTTGCCCTTCATACCGAAGAAGCGCGCAGCGTGCCAGGGGTGCTGGCCATCTATACAGCAGAAGATATCCCAGGCAAGAACAAAGTTGGTCATCTCGTCAAAGATTGGGATACGATGATCGCAGTAGGATCAATAACACACTATCTTGGTGACGCCCTTTGCCTTGTCGTAGCCGAAGACCAAGCAACCCTTGAGCAGGCAAAAGAACTTGTCAAGGTGGATTATGAAGTGCTTGATCCTGTACGTAATCCTGACGAAGCTCAAAAGGAACGCGCACCACTCGTCCATCAATCGGGCAACCTTTTAGCCCATAAGCATGTTGAGCGGGGCGACCCTCTGCGAATGATCGAGAGATCCCCTCATGTCATTACCCAGACATTCAAAACGCCCTGGACAGAACATGCATTTCTTGAACCAGAATGCGCCGTAGCATATCCCGACGGAGAAGGAGTTATGATACTCTCAACCGATCAGGGTGCCTATGACACACAACATGAAACTATGGGGATGCTCGGACTTCCCGCTGAACTCGTTAATGTCCAAAATCAATACGTTGGAGGCGGCTTCGGCGGTAAAGAAGACGTAACGGTTCAGCATCACGCCGCACTCATAGCCTATCTACTCAAGCGACCTGTTAAGGTTAGGCTCTCTCGCGCTGAAAGCATGATTATTCACCCAAAGCGTCATCCAATGGATATGACCTGCACGCTTGCATGTGACGATGATGGAATTATTCAAGGTATGGTCGCGCGCGTTGTCGCCGATACGGGCGCCTATGCATCGCTTGGCGGCCCAGTTCTTGAACGTGCATGCACACACGCATCAGGTCCCTATCATTACCACCATTGTATGATCGACGGATATGCATGGTACACCAACAATCCTCCCGCCGGCGCATTCCGAGGATTCGGCGTTACCCAAACATGCTTTGCCATCGAAAGTCTACTCAACCAGATGGCAGAAAAGATCGGCTTATCCACCTGGGAAATTCGCTATCGTAACGCTATCAGACCAGGACAAGAGTTGCCCAATGGGCAAATCGTCGACGAATCGACAGGGTTAGTAGAAACACTCGAAGCTATCAAACCACTATACGATGCAAATCATCATGTTGGTATCGCATGCGCAATGAAAAATTCGGGTGTCGGTGTAGGTTTACCTGATACGGGACGAATTCGTCTACTTGTCCAGCAATCAAAGGTACATATTCTTGCTGGGGCTTCATGCATCGGCCAAGGACTAGGAACGGTCCTCGTGCAGATGGTATGCGATCAAACGCCCTTAACTCCACTCGATATCGTATACGAAAAAGCAAATACGTATAATTCTCCAGATTCTGGCACCACATCCGGATCGCGCCAAACCCTTTTTACCGGCGAAGCATGCCGGCGTGCCTGTAAGCAGCTCAATGATGCACTAATCCATCACACACTCGAAGAATTAGAAGGACAAGAATTCTACGCAGAGTACTTTGGAAAGACCGACAAAATGGGAGCACCCGTTCCCCATCCAAAAAGTCATATCGCATATGGGTATGCAACGCAGCTTTGCATCCTCAATGATGACGGAACTATCAAAGAACTCGTCGCTGCTCACGATGTTGGGCGCGCCATTAATCCCCTTTCAGTAGAAGGACAAATCGAAGGCGGAGTCATCATGTCGATGGGTTACACCCTTACCGAACGCTATCCACTCAAAGACTGCCGTCCCGTTACTAAGTATGGAACACTAGGACTTCTTCGTGCAGATCAGACACCACCAGTACGCTCTATCATTGTAGAAAAAGCTGGCCTCAACGTTGCATGCGGAGCGATCGGCATTGGTGAAATTACAAGCATTCCAACAGCCCCCGCAATCGCAGAAGCATATTACCAGCTAGACGGCGTACGACGTAGAGAGTTACCGCTTACAGGAACGCCCTATGAGCGCAAAAAGAAATCCGTTAAAGCAGCCAAGCCCACCAAACCAAAACAAACCATCCCCGTATGCACTTCACCAGTTCAAACAAGGTAAGTACCAATGCAAAAGGGTGTAAGCACAGCAAAAAGCTAATGATTGGACTACTGATACAAACCACGTAGAAAGCGAGTAGCTGCAAACGAATCCATCGATCCCCTCCCCGTAAGGAGAAACATATGGACACACAGACTGCCCAAAAAACAAAAGAAGCTCCACGACCAACAGAGCAACCTACAAGTACACCCGACGAAATGCGAACAGAAGAGCAGCATAATAGCGACAATGCAACACATCTGAGCGTCGGAAAGAGAAAAGAACGTCTTGATGCGTACGATAAAGTAACAGGACGTGCTCGCTATACTGATGATCTATGTGATTCCAAAGCACTTATTGCAAAAGTATGCCATTCGACAATCGCGCACGGATACGTCACTTCGATTGACACATCATGCGCAGCCGCGATCCCTGGCGTAGTCAAAATCATTACCTGCTTTGACGTCCCTGACATCAGATTTCCCACCGCAGGGCATCCCTGGTCGACCGACCCCAACCACCAGGATATTACCGATCGAAAGCTCCTTAACCGACATGTAAGATTTTACGGAGATGACATTGCTGTTGTTTTAGCCGACACCGAAGTCGCAGCCACACAAGCCCGTCGAGCTCTTAAAATTACCTATGAGGAACTTCCTTTTGTGCTCGATGTACAAAAAGCAATGGAAGACGATGCTCCTCGCATCCATAAAGATACGCCCAACAATATCATTACCCATACCGATATACGCATCGGAGATTATCAGAAAGCAATACAGGAAAAGGGACTCATCAAAGTTGATCGATGGTATGAGACTCCAACGGTTCAGCACTGCCATATCGAAAATCATCTTTGTTTTGCAAGTGCAGAAGGTGGACGTATAACCGTATATTCATCGACACAGATACCCCACATTGTCCGTCGTGTATGCGGGCAAGCTCTCGGCATACCTTGGGGTGATATTCGTATCATCAAACCGTATATTGGTGGAGGCTTTGGGAACAAGCAAGATGCATTATATGAACCTCTTTGCGCATACCTTACCAGGGAGGTTGGCGGCCGTCTGGTAAAACTCGCAAACGAACGTGAAGAAACATTCGTTAGCACACGAGTCCGTCACGCAATGCGCTTTCATATCATTAGTTGGGTTCGTCCCGATGGAACATTTGCAGCGCGAAAACTCGAAGCTTTTTCAAATCAAGGAGCCTACGGATCGCATGGCCATTCGATAGTTGCAAAAGCAACTGGCGCGTTTCCACAGCTTTACCCATGTCCAGCAGTCGAATGCGATGCATATACGGTCTATACCAATCGACCAACAGCAGGAGCAATGCGCGGATACGGAATTCCTCAAGCTATGTTTGCTTATGAATCCCATACCGAAGAAATCGCGCGTATACTTCATCGTCAACCTATAGAATTTCGTCGGCAGAATCTTATGCCTCAAGGATATTATGATGCTTTTTCTAAAAACGAAAACTACTTTGATACCTTCAATCAATGCCTTGACGCAGGCATCGACTATATTGACTACCACAAAAAATACCAGTTGTATCAGCACCAAACAGGATCGCATAGACGTGGTATTGGAGGAGCAGTATTTTGGTACAATACCGGCGTTTGGCCCATTGCACTTGAATCGTCATCTTGTCGTATAGTCGTCAATCAAGATGGCAGCCTCCAATTTCAAGTGGGCGAAACCGAAATTGGCCAAGGAGCAGATACCGCTTATGCACAGATGATTGCCGATGCAGTCGGTGTTCCGTTTGAACACGTGCATGCTGTCTCAACGCAGGACACCGACATTTCTCCTTTTGGAACAGGAGCATACGCCTCCCGCCAAACATATGTCGGTGGATTTGCAATAGCTAAAACAGCGCAATCACTCCGCAATAAGATCCTTGCCGCTGCACACGAACTCACACGCATGCCAATATCAAACCTTGATCTTATCAACGGAATGATCATCAGAAAAAGCGATCAAAAAGCAATGATGTCTTTAGGCGACCTTTCAACCGAGATCCTCTATAGTCTCTCGATAAGTCAGCATATTACCGCAGAAGAAACGGCTCAGATAAAATCAAATGCCTACTCGTTTGGCTGCTGTTTTGCAGAGATAGAAGTTGATATTCCGCTATGTCATATTAAAATTCTCGACATCATCAATGTCCATGATTGTGGAACACTTATCAATCCAACACTCGCAGAAGGACAAGTTCATGGCGGCATGAGCATGGGACTCGGGTATGCTACAAGTGAAACACTGCTTTTTGATCAAAAAACAGGACGTGTGCTCAATAACAATTTGCTTGATTATAAGTTGCTCACCACAATGGACCACCCACATCTCGAAGCAAAATTCATCGAAAACGCAGAGCCAACCAGCCCATTTGGAACCAAAGCGCTTGGAGAACCTCCTGTGTGTCCCGTTGCACCTGCTATACGCAACGCGCTCTATCAAGCAACAGGTGTCGCCATCAACGAAGCCCCACTGCGACCTCAGATACTCTTTGATGCGTTCCTTAAAGCAGGACTCATACATGACCCACAGCGCATCCAGGAGGAGCAACGATCGCCTATGCCTCAAAAATCAGCTCCTGCTCTTCAACCAATGCCAGTCGGAGCACTATCGTCATCAAAGAGCAACGTATCAACCACCTCTTCAACCAATGTAGCAACGCGCGAAGGGAGATGATTATGTATGACATCGCCGCACTCTACGAGGCAGACACTATCGACAAAGCGGTACGTCTAAGAGTTGAGCATCCTCAAGCACATATTATCTCGGGGGGATCAGACGTCCTCGTCCAAATTCGCGAAGGACGACGAGCGGGCGTAGAACTTATTAGTCTCTATATGATCAATTCCATGCGTGGCGTCACTATTGATAGCGAACGCTCAATCCGTATCGGTTCGCTTACGAGTTTTTCCCATATCACTGCCCATCCCCTTATCAAACGCCACATTCCCGTACTCGGCAAGGCAGTCGATATGATTGGCGGACCGCAAGTTCGCAACATCGGCACTATCGGAGGAAACACATGCAACGGAGTCACGTCTGCCGACTCATCCTCAACACTCCACGCATGGGATGCAATCATTGAACTCTATGGTTCTCAAGGAATACGACGAGTCCCTATCAAAGATTTTTATCTAAAAGCCGGTGTAGTAGACATACACCCCGACGAAATACAAATCGCCGTTCTCATTCCTCAATCAAGTTACGAGCGAACATTTGGCCACTACATTAAATATGCAATGAGAGAAGCAATGGACATCGCGACAACGGGAACGTCAGTCAATGTTCGATTATCGCCGGATAAACGAAAGGTTGAACGTGCACGCATTGCATTTGGTGTAGCAGGACCAGTTCCTCTTCGATCACCGCACGCCGAAGCACGCGCCAACAACGCCCAGCTTAGCAAGGATCTGCCCTTATGCTTCGCTCATGAAGTACTCAAAGATATCCGTTCGAGAGATAGCTGGCGCGCATCAAAACCATTCCGCCAGCATATTGCGATCGAGAGTGCCCGTCGTGCATTCATCGAATCAGTACACGCCGCCGGAGGATCGCTATGATTGTCAACATCTTTTTTGTCTCGTACAGACGATACCAAGGAGGATATTGCTATGGTTGATACTCAACCGTTATCAAAACCGCACGTTAAACAATATAAGATACTTCGATGCATCGTTAACAATATCGAAGTAGAAGCAATGATTGATGTGCGGCTGTCGCTCGCTGATCTTATGCGTGATCATTTGCGCTTAACATCAGTAAAAAAGGGATGCGAGGTCGGTGAGTGCGGATCGTGCACAGTCCTTATTGACGGAGAAGCATTCAACTCATGCATCTATCTTGCAGTCTGGGCCGAAGGCAAACGCATTCTCACCGTCGAAGGACTTATCGGACCACAAGGTGAACTTTCTCCCATTCAACAAGCATTCATTGATGAAGGAGCCATCCAGTGCGGATTTTGCACACCAGGATTTGTACTAACAGGACACGAAATTATAGAAGCAAATCGACCCTTTACCGACGATGAACTTCGGAAGAAATTATCGGGGCATCTCTGTCGATGTACTGGATATGAAAACATTTTTAACGCTGTAAAAAAGACTATGCTTAAAAACCTTGCACTGCAACACATGAAAAAGCATCATATTCCCGTCATCAATGTCGAAGATATACCGCAACATCTCATTGCACAAGAAAAGATGGCCGATACCTGTTCGCCTGAGCAGCCCAAAGAAGTGCCTATTCTCTCACATTCACATCACAACGAGCCATCTTCACATACTCATACAAAGCGGTGATAGCTATGCGACAAGATAAGCCTTTCATTATTGTGCGCGGCGGTGGCGATGTAGCAACAGGAACGATCGATGCCCTTCACCGTGCTGGATGCGCAGTACTCATCCTCGAAACAACGTACCCATCATCAATTCGTCGGTGTGTATCCCTTTCCGAAGCAGTCTATGACGGATCAGCGCACGTCGAAGCAACTACCTGCGTATACGTCAAAACGCTTGAGCACGCAGAACAATGCATTAAACGCAACGAGGTCCCACTTCTAATCGATCCACAAGGAGAGATTCTTACATCCGTTCGACCACGCGCATTGATCGATGCCATACTTGCAAAACGCAATCTTGGAACTCATCGAGCAATGGCTGATCATACCATCGCGCTTGGACCAGGATTCGAGGCTGGCGTCGATGTTGACCTCGTTATCGAAACCATGCGAGGACACAATCTCGGACGTATCATCACACACGGAACGGCTCTACCTAATACGGGAATACCTGGTCTAATCGCAGGTCATGCACAGGATCGCGTAGTCCATGCATCCAGAGCAGGAATAATTCATCTACATGCCAAAATTGGTGACATCGTTCAAAAGCATGCACGACTTGCATCAATTCATGATGCAAGCGGGTCGTATCCTGTTACTGCACCGATAGCAGGAATAGTTCGCGGCCTCATTAGGAATGAATTCGACGTCTTTCAGGGTATGAAAATTGCCGACGTTGATCCCCGCATCAAAGAACAAGGTAACTGCTTTACAATCTCCGACAAAGCACGCTGTATCGGCGGATCGGCACTTACCGCACTCCTTCAACTCAATACGCAACTTCCCTTATTAAAGGCACATCAGCAAGATTAGGGATTACATGTTGTGCTTCTAATAAAGTTTCATTTCAATCAAGTACTTACCCAGTCAATTCCCAACATAGGATTATCCGATGATCGATTATTTTCATACAACCTCAAACTGGACATCTACCTCAGCCATAAGCAACGCACTATCTGACGTTCTTTTTCCTCATGCATGCATTTCTGTTATAGGATCAGGAGGAAAGACTTCGCTCATTATGCGCATAGCATATGAGCAGCGCGCACGAGACAAACGTATACTTATTGCAACAACGACACATATGTATATTCCCCCGCACTATGGCGTATTCGAACCGTCCATAGATCAAGTTAAACATATGCTCGATCACGAAGGAATTGCGATTATTGGACGCCAAAGCGCTCATCACAAAATAAGCTGGCAGGGCGATGCTTTCTTTAAGAAAGTTGCTCCTTATGCGGATCTTATTCTTATCGAAGCAGATGGATCAAAACGATTGCCTGCAAAATTTCCACGCGCTGACGAACCATTGCTTACACCCTGTACCGATGCTATTTTGGTTGTAAGCGGCCTCAGTGCACTTGGACAACCTGCCAAAAAAGCATGTCATAGATGGGAACTTGCTTGCGAGCAACTTGAGATCGAGCCCAATAATGAACTACTTTCTGCACCAAGACTCTGCGATTTATTATTGCATGGGTATCTTAACCCTCTACGACAACGTTTTTCTACGCTCCCTATCATTCCCGTTCTTAATCAAGCAGACGACGATTGTCTTAGATTAATAGGAAAATCAATGATCGAGTATTGTACCCATCATGTCATAACTCGTCATGGCGCAATCCATCAAATGCCTCGTATAACAAGTCACCATACGCATTCATCTTGTCGTCAAGAAGTACCAAGCATTCCGACACCTGAAGAAGCAGAACGACACCGTCTTATACATTCGCTTCAGCACAGCATTGCTGCACCTATTCAGAACGTATGTGTATACGGACTTGTTACCTCGCTCGATCATGCAAAATGCCACGCAGCATACCACTAAACAAACACGTATATATGAGAGGAACAATGCGTATGCTTTCCGCTACCCCCACACTCGGCATTGTTATCATGGCATCAGGAGCATCAACTCGTTTTAAAAGTAATAAGCTCTATGCACCGCTTAACGGCCTTCCTCTTTATCTTCATACCCTTATATCAGTGCATCAAGCAGTACAGCTTATATCGGATACAATCAATGTTTCAACGATTGTCGTAAGCTGTTACCCATCAATCCGCCAGCATGCGCATAACCTCGGGTTTCATACCGTTTCACACCCTCGTCAGACACATGGTGTTAGTTCAACCATCAATAGGGGAATACAAACACTCGATGCAATCGGATATATGCCTAATAATCTGATCAGTCAAAGGATGAGCGCATCGTCTTTCTTCATACGTAGCACGCATACCCTAGTGCATGACATGCATCTCCAAAATACACGCTGCCGAATGCAGAATGTCTATGATCCTAGAATACCTCTCCCCTATGCCCCATTAGCAACTCTGCTACGTGTTCCTTGGAATGCTTATCGCCCTAAAATACATCGCCCCGATGCCTATCTTTTTTGCGTTGCCGATCAACCATCGCTATGTGGATCAACCATTGCAGGATTCATTACATCTTCCTTTGGTCAAATAAAAAGCATCTCACGGCTAAAATCGGGCATGCGATTCGGCAATCCAACATTATTTAATGCAGCGTATCGTACAGAACTTCTTAATCTCACTGACGATAAAGGTGGACGATACGTCATAGCACACCACATGAATGATATATATACGTTTGAAGTCGATCCATGCGAGCTCATAGACATCGATACAACTGATGATCTCATGCGCATGAACAATGGCTATCTTTGCAATATGCGGGGTCCCCACAACCAAATAGACAGATTACACCCTCATCTCCCACCCGTTTTAAAGCGAACCCACCCGAACCGTGTCTGGTAAACGTGCTCATTAAATCCATACAATACAACCATCGAAGTGGGGCATATATACAATCGTCCATTCGATTCGTATGTATGCAAACAAGATATGAACGTTTTTGATCTTCGGGAGGGAATAATGAAACAACATTCAATTCAAAAAGGAACATCTGCGTCGTCATCGCACGCAATGACGCGCCGCCAATTCAGCGCACTCATGGGCATCGGACTAGCAAGTGTTTCGCTCGGAAGCCTTACCGGCTGTGCACAAAAGCACGAGGAACATACGTATGACGTCATCGTAGTTGGATCAGGCGGAGCCGGAACAACAGCCGCCGGTATCGCAGCACAGCATGGCGCCAAAACGATCTGTATTGAAAAACTTCCATGGCAAGGCGGATCAAGCTCTATAGCTCTCGGTACCTTCTACGGATCGGGAACTGTTCAGCAGCAAGAGCTCGGGATTACCGACACACCTGACGATCTATACAATTATTTTCTCAAACGCGGTGCAGAGCATGTCGATCTCGCTATGAACCGTTTCATGGCAGATCATGCGGGCGAAACGATTAACTGGCTGCGCGAAGATCTTAAAGTTCCATTTCAGGACACCATCAAAGGCAACGGCACTGACAAAGTGCAACGTGGTCATATGTGCAAGAACAGTGCTTATGATGCCTTAAGTGCCGTTAGAACATTCGCCGATGATCAAGGCGTCACATTCGCTTTCGACACCGATGCCCGTTCGCTCATTGTCGATAATGGACGCGTTGTCGGCGTGCTTGCTCATACCCCAATGGATGATGTAATCTATCACGCAAAAACTGTCATCATTGCAAGTGGTGGATTCTGCCGCAATGACGACATGATCCAGACTTATTGCCCTGATTATGTAGGCGTTCCGACAGAAGTTGGTGTCGGCCTTGTAGGCAGTGGCCTTCAAATGGGACTCGATATCGGAGCAGGCTTTGCAGGTAATGGCGGTACCAATGGCATTCTCTTCTGCGATCAAGACCGCGATCTGACAGCCTTAATCTCGCAAACATGCGTTTGGGTTAATAAAAATGGAGAGCGCTTTGTCAATGAAAAGGCTCAGAGTCACGATATTTATTACAAGGTGCACCACGAACCAGACCAGCATTTTTTCCAGATTCAAGATACTAAGATGATCAATAAGCTTACCGAAGCCAATAAACTATCAGTTGAGAAAGGTTTAAAGAGCGGCATCATTGTTAAGGCTGACACGATCGAAGAGGCAGCGCGACAAATTGGTGCCGATCCAACCGCAACTGCAGCAAGTGTTGCAGCATATAACCAGATCATTGATAGCGGCACTGATAGCCAGTTCAATAAGAATCTTACGTCATGCAATAAAATCGAAACTGCACCATTTTATATCTCAACATTTGGTATCGCGACGCATGGCAGTTTTGGCGGCTTTGATATCAATACCGATTTTCAAATTCTCAACGAGGAAAAAGAAGCAATTCCAGGTCTGTACTCAGCTGGCGAGGTATGCTGCGGAACCTTTATCTACCAAGATTATCCAGCAGGTGGCTGCGGCCTAAACTTTGCTTATACATCAGGACGTTTTGCTGGTGCAAATGCTGCAGAAGAGGCACTCCAAGCATAGCAATGCAATTTATAACGTATTAAAAGAAAGCGCTTGACACGACGATTGTCCGCCAAGCGCTTTTTTCTGCGCGCATAACTAGGTCTCTGTTAGATCCTATATGGCCTTTGCTGAATCTCTATCGCACCTTATTTGGGTCTCATAGGATAAATGCACTATACTTACGAAAGCGAGGAGGATCCATTTTGGCCAATGTGAATAGTGAGAGCAATCTGCTGTCACGCACATCAGAAAAAGTCCAATCATGCATCACTGATGCTATGGGGTCTTTTTCATGGGCTTTTCTTGGCCTTGCTGCAATCAGAATCTGGATTCAATGCACGATGTATGACCGTTATGCATACACCGATTCAGGTCCTATTACCGTCATGATTAATCTTATACGCGTTGCCTTCATCGCGTTACTTGTGCTCATAGTCATCATCGCCGGCTTCCCTCGGAAGTTTCGAACGATCCTTGGCTGGTTCTCTGTTACTACTATGACGTTCTCAGGCGTCTTATTTCTCATTAATGTGCAACTTAGTCTTCCGCTTATTACACATATTGCCTGTTTACTTGCGGGACTCGGTATTGTCTGGGGTGGCGGAATGTGGATGGAATTCTATATTCGGCTGCGCCCGAATGTTGCGTTAATTTACGCAACAATGTCGCTTGCACTCGGATCACTCGGAGGACTTGTTCTTGGATTTATGCCCGATACCGTCGGAATCATGATCAGTATTATCATGCCAACTGTATCGTTTGTCGCATGGACGTGGTCAATGAGACTCGCCGACCGGAATATTGCTAACACATCAGATACAACACCACACAAGCAGATACCATCCTATACTGCACACATTACAACGCACGATAACAACAAGCGATATATACCCGATGACCCACAACCCATCGATACCATCTATGATGCAGAGCCTCCATTAACGTTCATTCGTTTACTTATTGGCCTTGCGCTTTTTATGTTCGTACTTGGCATTGCACGAGGATTCCCTTTTGGATCATCAATTCAGCTCGCACCGCTTTACCAAACAATTCATCAGATGACGTCTATCATCCTCTGCATGGGCATTCTTTGGTGGGTTATCGGACGTAATCATTTTATGCGCTATTCAACTCTATGGCGTACTGAAGTCATTTTTGTAGCGATCGGTGTGATTTTACTATCATCCCTCGATGCTATAGAAGTCGACGTAGGATCGGTATGCATCCTTATTGCTAATACAATGATTCTCTTGCTTCTGTGGTACACCTGCTACGACATTGCACGCAATAGCAGCCATTCACCCTACGTTATTCTCGGCATTTGCTGGATTGTATTTTTACTTTTTCGCGAAACCGGCCGACTGTTAATTATTCAATTTCCACCAGAAATCGAAATGGTCATGCTCGTTGTACCGTTGATGATCTGTTTGGTGACCGTTTGTATTGCCGTACTATTCGGCGATGCAATTCCCCATCGTCGCCCACTATTCAATGCCATAAAAACATACGTCGAAGCAGAATATGACCGTGAACATCCTCAGCCTCGCGAGCAAGAGCACAATCAAAATCAAGATATGCGCCGCGTTGATCTTATTGCGCTTGACAGTCTTACAAAGCGTGAATCACAAGTTGTTGACCTCATGATGGAAGGTTTAAGCAAAGCAAGTATTGGCGAGCGTCT
Source organism: Eggerthellaceae bacterium UBA5808 (assembly GCA_002417975.1). GTDB lineage: Bacteria > Actinomycetota > Coriobacteriia > Coriobacteriales > Eggerthellaceae > UBA5808. The sequence goes on along the minus strand of DIDE01000054.1, from coordinate 5,605 downwards.
ATTCATATCCGAAAATACCGTTCGTGGCTATGTAAAAAATGCTTATACCAAAATGGACGTTCACAACAAAAAAGAACTTGCAGCAAAGTACTACACTTCAAAGTAGAGCAACATAAGATCATACCTATATGAAATAGACCTAAGCAGAGAGCTAGTTTCTTCCCTTTCTCGTCGTAAATCCATGTTCGAATGGAATGAACAGCAAGGGCGGATACTTGGTCTTGTATGGCAAGTATCCGCCCGCTTAATTACAATGTTTTGATTTAGAAATCGCTTATACAAACTCCTGTACGTGCACCGTGCAACACGTACCTTACTTTTATCACACGTTTAAGTATCTATTTATGCTTCTTTTTAAACTGACTCGGATGAGGCGCAAAGAAGTCAGTCCGAGGTGGCAACTCACGTACCTTATGGCAGCCCGCCGACAGCTCAATTGCCCCGCACAGTTCTTCCATGCTTTCGAAATCAAAATTCCAGCTAAAGAAATCATCAAAATCAAAATTAAGATAGTCGCAAATTTTTTCAGTACCAAAGGGCACGATTGGATGCATAAGCAACGTACAAATACGCAGCAGATAAAAGCTGTCTATAAGCGTTTGACGTCTGAGCTGAGCATCATCGTTTGTTGCAGCATCTCGAATATGCTCGCTCCAGTACTTATTACACCAACGAATGAACGTATCCATCTGGGACATGATCGAATGGAACTCCGTACGATGCATGGTTTCCTCATAGGTAGCCATAGCATCAAGTGCATGTTCAACAACAGCTGGAGTAACCTTACCGAGCGGCATAGTGGTATCAAAATTCTTTTGAGCTTCATAAAGACAGCTGCGCGCAAGGCGATTAAATACCTTGGTCAGCAGCGCACCCTCTTTAAGGACAGGATCAGCTCTGCGAGGATCATCGCGTACTTCAGGATCTTTCGCATATACCTTTGGCTTGAATCCCACAGCTTTCTGGTCAAGACCCAGAGCAAGCCAATGAGCGCGAAGCTGCTCAACAGTATAGTGATCAAGCAGTTCATCTGCTGTTGGAGGTTTGACCGCCCCAGATGATGAAGCCTTTTTGTTCCCAAACAAAAGATGATAATTAGCGATAATCTTTGTTTGTTTAAGCGCAGGTCCTTGCGCATATGCCGGGTTAGACGATGAAGCATCGGGCTGCATAGCCTGCCAAAGTGCTGGTTGAGCAACACCATAGAAATAAATATTATCCTGGCCGATGAACTGGTAAACCTCAGCGTCGTCATCAACCCAGAAATCTTTCCAGCTGTCACGAGGCAAACCTAGCGCATCATTTGCCGCAATCGTAAACGAAATAGGAGCCCAAAGACTCTCAGGCCAGCACCATACGCTCAATCCTTCAACACCTTCGAGAACGGGAGCTTTGACACCCCACTCAATATTCCCAGAGATGCGGAAAGGAACAAGCGCTTTCCCTGTGCGAAAACGAATTCCAGCCTTTGTCAGCACATCACGTGCTTTATCACGCGCGTAGATATCGTCAAAGTAGAGCATAAAACTCTGCTTGCCTTTATCTGCTGGATGATAGTCATGATGAGGAAGCTGATCAGCAATAGAAAGATACTGATCATATGTCTCGTTCTTTACAAAAATAATCGGCGGAACAAGGAACTCGCCAATCGTATCGGTTACAACGCGACGAACATCGGGATCCTTAGATAAACGATCATTGTAGTTCCGTAAGAACTCAGCAAATTTCGGAAGATCAAAATACCAATTAGACACCGGGCGCATTTCTGGTATAGCACCCGTAATCGATGAATGAGGATTAATAAGATCAACAGGATCATATTGATGACCTAAATCACATTCATCCGCATACGCATGCTCGCTCTTACACCCCTGAACAGGACAGCGACCAATGACCTGACGTCCATTGAGAAACGTATCAGCTTCGGCATCGTAAAATTGTAATGTCTCACGTCGATGGAGCACGCCATGCTCATATAGGCAACGGATTACATCATCAGACACTTTCTGATGTATCTCTCCTGAATGACCAATGCCGCTCCCCTCAAATACCGACAAACTAATACCATAGGACTTAAGCGTCGCTGCCTGCATTTGATGATTATGCATAACGTAATCAGAAATCGAGCCTTCAAATTCTCCCGACTCAACTTTCTTTCTGTAGCCTTCGGCTATAGGAGATCCAAAACAATCCGTGCCAGAAACGAATCGTACATTTTCTGCGCCAATCCGATCACGCAAAAACCGCGCAAAGCAATCAGCAGGAACAAACACGCCCCCTGCATGACCAAAGTGCAACGCCTTGTTGCCATAGGGCATACCGGCCGTTACAACGGCTCGTTTTGGCCACGTTACGTTATTGAACTGCGGTGACATTTGATCCAAATCCTTTCGCTACCCCATTTACCCCATTAGTATTTCCCGTTAGGATATCTTTGTACGACGAGGAACCAACCAGTGTCTTAAGCAACCCCCACAACGAGCTAGAAGTCTGTACGTTGAGTTCCTCGGTATGATACGAAGATGTGTACCCAGCTGATTCTGCAGCGGCAGCGCATGCATCCTCAAGCGTTCCAACGTGATCAGCAAGTCCATTCGTCAGAGCATCCGTACCAGCAAAAGGCATACCCGTTGCCAACGCACGGACTGCTTGAGTATCCATCGATCGGCCACTTGCAACATTGTTGATAAATACTTCGTTTATCTTATTAACAAGGTCTTGATAATACGCACGTTCTTCATCAGTCAAAGGACGCGTCCCATAACTTGAATCCTTGCTCTCTGTACTCGTAATATTATCTACCTCAACGCCAAGCGTTTTCATAAGACCAGAATAATTTGTCAGCGAAAGATCCGTTCCAATTGCTCCAATCTCAGTCGTCTGAGCAACAAAGATTTGGTCTGCTTGAGAAGAAATTTCGTATGCCGCACTTGCATTAAGTGAAGCGCTCGAAACGATAATAGGCTTAGAAAAATCGTGAACGTAACGCGCCATTTCTTCGCCCGCCGTAGCAGCGCCACCGCCCGAATTAACACGAAGCACTACAGCGCCCACATTAGGATTGTTCTCTGCCTGATCAAGCAATGACTTGAGCCCCTCAGGACTGCACGAAGAGCCATCATAGCCAATTGTTCCATCAATAGGAATAACAGCAATTGTATTCGACGGAAACCCTGCTGTTAAATCCTTTGATGAAGATCCGCCAAACAACGAAGCCGCACATGAACCTACACAGCACAATACAATCAAGCACAGACCACAGATGATGAGCACGGGGATCCATCTATGATGCTTTTTCTGCGGGATTACCTGATTATTGGCCATAGAAGATGCGGGGGTGGATTGACCGACATATGACGTCGGTGTCTCCGGACTCATACCGTTACCGTTCATACACGCATACCACCTTAAATTCCGATCTCTATATCCACGTACACACCAGTAGCGTATATATGCTACTGGTGTGTACTAATATACCCTATGTAACGTGCTCTCTAGCTTACGCGCACAAGTAATACTCGCTAAAGTTCAAATCGCTCATCAATGCGGCGATTCTGCGCCTTCTTAGCAGTACGCAGCAAAAACTCCTGATTGGTATCGGTCTGCTTAAGCGATTTAATCAACATAGACATAGCGCGTTCCGTGTTGTTCAAGTTAGCAAGAATACGACGCACAGCCCAGATCAGCGGCGCTTCTTGTGGATCAAGAAGCAAATCTTCCTTACGCGTACCACTCGAGACAGGATCAATTGCAGGGAAAATACGACGATCAGCAAGATTGCGATCGAGCTTAAGCTCCATATTGCCCGTACCCTTGAACTCTTCAAAGATAACTTCATCCATCTTTGATCCTGTATCAATCAGAGCAGAAGCCAGGATTGTCAAACTGCCACCATGTTCGATATTACGCGCTGCGCCGAGAAAACGCTTAGGTGGATACAGTGCAGTCGAATCAACACCACCAGAAAGAATACGGCCGCTTGCAGGTTGCGCAAGATTGTACGCACGAGCAAGACGCGTAATTGAATCGAGCAGAATAACGACATCCTGACCGCATTCAACCAGTCGTTTCGCTCGCTCAACAACCATTTCTGCAACAGCAATATGATTCTCGCACGGCATATCAAAAGTCGAGGAAACAACCTCGCCCTTGATCGAACGCTCCATATCCGTTACTTCTTCGGGGCGTTCATCAATAAGCAAGCACATCAAATGTACTTCAGGGTTGTTGGCAGAAACAGAGGCAGCAATATCTTTGAGAACGGTTGTCTTACCGGCCTTAGGAGGCGAGACAATCAGTCCACGCTGTCCTTTGCCGATAGGCGCAGCTAAATCGATAACGCGCGAAGTAATTGAATTATGCCCATGCTCCATGATTAAACGCTCATCAGGATAGACTGGCGTCAAATTAGCAAAACGAGGACGCTTTTTTTGACCATCAAAAGGCGCACCATTGAGCGTATCAAGACGATGCAGCGCTGCATACTTTTCATTATCGCGAGCTGGACGTACCTGACCGCCTACCTGGTCGCCCTTACGGAGTCCATTACGACGAATCATCGAAAGACTTACGTACACATCGTGTTCGCTTGGAAGATATCCTTCGGTACGTAAGAATCCATATCCATCAGAGAGGATATCAAGGATACCCTCAACGTGAATAAAACCTTCTTTACGCACACACGCCTCGAGAACCGCTTGTACTAATTCGGCCTTCTTTAAACCCTTGTACTCAACGCCAAGCTCATCGGCTTTAGCGCGTAATTCAGCAACTTTGAGCTTTGCCAAATCCTCAGCTTTTGTCTGAGGAACAACAGGAGCATATCCACCATTTTGTACATGCTGACGACGCGTACGACGATGATTATTATTATGCTGCTTATTATTATTGTTGTTCTGCGTATGACTTCTATTATGTTGAGAATGATTGTCATTCTGACGCTTATTCTCAACATGAAAATTATCGGAAGATTGACGCTTATGGGCACCACTTCGCGTACTGTCATCGTGCTCAGCAGTTCCAGCATGCGTATGCGTAGAGGGACGACGCTTAGGTGCTGGCGTATCCTTATGATCGGATGTCGATACCGTAGTATGTGTCGACTCCGTTTTCTTTTGCCGCGGCTCGCTCTTCTCAGTTTGCTTGCTAGCTTTTTTTGAAGAAGCAGTAGTGGACTTTTTCGCCGTAGCTGTTTTCGACGTAGTCGAACGTTTAGCTCGTACGGTTTTTTTCCTCGTTGCGGTAGTTTTCCGCTCGGTTTCGGAACCAGCTGCATCCGCTGCACGACTCATGCGACGCTTGCTAACCTGTGTTCCCTGCCCGGGATGAGGAGTTTCCTGATCAATCATGCATTCTGCACTTTCTTCCAGTCCTCCATAAAGCGATCGAGTCCACGATCAGTAAGAGGATGTTGGACACATTTCTTAAGTACGTTAAACGGTACCGTTGCGATATCTGCGCCCATAAGAGCAGCTTGCGTAACATGATTTGCACTACGCACCGAAGCCGCAATAATCTCAACGTCATGGCCAAAGTCATAATTGCCAATCGCAGTCACGATATTCTTAAGCTGAGTCAAACCGTCTTCGGAAATATCATCAAAACG
>DIDE01000108.1 GCA_002417975.1 Eggerthellaceae bacterium UBA5808 | reverse complement strand
CAGTCAGGAGTTCACAATGAAACGACAGTGGTTTAAAGTTCCAACACGCCACCTGCTACTTATTGCAGGCGCTGTATGGTGCATTGCCGGCATTAACATCATTAACTTGGGTGTTACATCATATTTCAAGGAAGCTGGCTGGCTATTCTGGATATTGATCATCGCAACAACGGTTATATTCACACTTTTCCACGTGCTTATTTTTTCTAAGATGGTTAGCAAACACAGCGACCGTATTATCGAGAGCACTGAGGAACATACGCATTTTTGGAAGTTCTTTGACAAACGTAGCTACATTATTATGGCATGCATGATGACGGGCGGCATTGGACTACGAGCAAGCGGCTTGGTTCCAGACTGGTTTATTGCATTTTTCTACACTGGTCTAGGTGCTGCATTGCTTGTTGCAGGTGTGAGCTTTTTCCTTCGTTACTTCAGAGGTTCAAAAACCCACTGCCCTGTTATGCCTTCTTCAAAATCGTAAACCACATCATCGTCCCCTATAGCGCAAGTAAAACGGATAGATTGCTCCAATGTAGAACTATCGGATACTAACCTGTGGCAAAATATACCGATGCAGCATATAGGTTTCCTCGATGTGGGACTGCCGAATGCAAGTTGGCGAGAGCGTATCCCGCTAAGACGCATAAGCAACCCCGATGTAGAGCATTGAATGCAGGTTGGTGTAGAATCACACACTTGCTTTGACAATATGTCTCAGATGACAAAAACATGGGCGCGAGATGCCAATTATTGCACGATTCGCGTTTTTTGACTTTAGACAATAGATAACACACCCATATAATGCCTGATGAAAAGCGCGATCTATAGGATTCGGAAAATGTTCGATACCCTGTGGGTGAATAAATCGCGCGTTTGGGGACCTGGATACCCTGATAGACTTCAAGCCGTTGTTTGCCATGAGTTCCGGTACTCGCTAATTGTCTTCCAACCAAGCGACTTTTTTAACCTGTCATCACGATACCATTTTATGTATTCGTTACTGTAGCGCTTCAAGCGGGTATAGCAACGCATCCTGCAGATTGAACATTAAGTATGTCGTTTGCTGTTGCCTTAGCACTTGCTGCATGAGCGCTTACGACTACTTACACATTTGCTTCCTGAACAGGTATCATTCTTATCAAAACATTTATGGTTATAGCCATTACTACCATGATTTTTCAGTAATTTTTCCAGCTTTTCAAATAAAGTCGTGTCTACAAATTTACAATGCTCTGGACTCGTAATTTTTCTACTTTTATCCGAATATAAAGTAGAGCCCTGGTGTCCTCCGCAACCTTTTGCCTTTTTAAAAAATGAATCAAGTTCATTATCGTTAGCAATATGTCCAATTAGTTTACGAGCATCGTCATCTTTATGTACGTCATTGGGCATAAGATCAGGATCCAAAAGATTAAGTATTGATTCCCCAAAATAATAAAAGCACGACGACACAAGGACGGAACCTTTTTTGTCCTTAGCTTTATCCTTTTTACTTTTTCTATGAGGGTTAGCTTTAGTTGAAGAAAGTTTGCCATTCTTGACGTTATACATATTCCAATCTTTCTGTGCCCCATATACCTTTCTATTCTTCTCATCGTAATAGTCAATCAGGCTAATAGCTTTATCGATTTTAGCGATATAAATTGGAGCATAACGTACCATTTTTCCAATGCTACTTAATCCTTTACCTTTAATTTTCTTAAAAGATGGCACGTTTCTTTTTAGAAGATCGCTGCCTAAAAGTCCAATCACCCAGATCGAAGAATCCCCATCATCTTGGTTTGACCCATTTTGATTATTGGCAGACATCAATTCCCCGACTTTTTTACGTATCTTAGGCTTGCAACAAGCCAGCGTCAGTTGACCGTCCGTAACGGAGGGCGCAATGCCAGAATCAGAGGTCATCGTATACACATATATCCTATTAGTCATATGGATCCCCTATCCATTAAATGAGTTCTAATCTTGTGCCCTTACATTATATCTTTTCCCGGATAATGCATTACATAGATTACGGGACTTTTTGTCCGAATAGAAAAATCGATTAAACGACTTTTCCATAAATAATGGGCGTCGACCTGCACCGACACTCATAATTGAACACACATTTGTCCTAAAAGCCAGACTGCGTATCAGATACTGGCATATTGATTCACAGATCGCGTGCCGAAGATCGTATACTGAGGATCACGTGCCGAACGTTGCCGTAAAGAGGAATTTGATTTGAGGGTCAAAACGACCCGAACGTAAGAATACGACCATCGTCTGAAATCAGTTATCAGCCAAGATAACAAATTCATAAAAGACAATGGTCGTACAAAATCCCTGGTCTAATTCCCTATAAGAGCAATACAGCCCAATAATAACTATTCATTGCACACGCAAATCATTGGTTGAATCTTACACTAAGATTGGCACTCATCATCACGCAATCATTTGCCCTTATGGCAAAACGATGCTGAATAAAAGCTCCGCGACAAATCTAAAGCCACTATTACGCTGAGTATTACTATTTACTTCTTATTGCGACGTGAATAACGCACGCCAATCGCAATTGCTAAACCAGCTACGGCTAGGATCACAAGGATGATGATAATCCAGGAAATATAATCTCCTGTTTTAGGAAGCATATTCTGAACTGCTTGAGTGATACCACCAGTGTTGCTGTTGTTGCTTGGCTGCGTTACCGTGACCGTCTTTTCCGTCACTGTCTGTGCATCGTAGAGGTTGAGCGTCGTCTTATTGACGATCTCTGATACATTTGCGCCCGTGTTATCAACAAAGGTTACTTCGCCGTCAGTTGCATTAATGGTAAAGCGAACATCGGCAGCAACGTCGTAACCATCAGGAGCTGATACCTCGTGCAATGTGTAGACCGTATTAACGTCTAGGACCTTGTCGATGCGTTCTCCGCTTTGGTTGGTCCACCAATCGGATTTAACATTGCCCTGTGCATCGAGGATTTGCAGATGGGCACCGTCGACAGCCGAATGGCTCGTCTGGTCAAGCTTCTGTACCGTCAACGTAGTTGTAAAGTCACTCACACCAGTAGCGTCAAGTGTGACTGTATCATTTGATACCTCATCTGCATGTGCCGCTAAAGGGAAGCAAAGGCATAGAGCACATGTGGCCAGAATCAGCGCACACACGCAGCATATCTGTTTACGCAAGGTTGTCATTTGCGCTCCCATATTCATTAGTTTTCTCCTCCATAAACAATCTTAAAGCCACTTCCATCATGGACGAACGTAAAGTTGGGGCTCTTGTAAGGGTCAACCAAGTGGCCTTCAGGCGCACTCTCTTCTTTAAAGTAGTACTGCGATCCTACCTGCAAAGGCACATCAGTAAAGACGATGTAGCCATTGCTATCGGACTTTGCATTGCCCATATAGACGTCATTACCACCATCATTTACCATCCACAAACCGTAGACAGCGTTTTGNNGTCATCGTTACTACCTGATTATCGTACGTAATAGCGGTATCAGCATCAGCAACCTCATTGATAGTGTATGTGTAGGTGCCTTCTTCTTCAAACTTCAGAAGCGCTTTCTTATCTTCTTTGCCACTATTATCAAACGAAACATTTCCATCAGCATCGTTCGTTCCTGTTGAAAGAAGTTGGCCTTGTGCATCCTTCAATTGGAAGGTGAATTCGCCATTCTGAAGCACGCCATTTTCAAGATTCTTTTTCACCGTAGGCATTACATATGCAGCAGAATCTGCAACTGAACTCTGTGACGTTGCGTAAGCGCTACTGTAGAAGCTTACTTTTTGGTTGTTATAAAATGCCATCGAGCCTGCATCAACTTGCTTCTGCTCGCCGTTGCACACACGCGTAACCTGAACAGTAACATTGCTTGCCGCACCCTGCGGAACAGTTACACAAATATGATATTCCGTAGCATCGGATGTCGTAGTACCCGATTCAGCAACTTCAGCAAGTTTGTAATAGTACGTACCCGCCTTTGTATACGTAAGCGATTGTGCAACCTTTGCCACACTATCGGTAAAGGAACCATTGTGGATCGTTGCCGTAAATGCCTGTCCGGTATCAGCTATGCTGTCCTTGTCTTGATAAAGCGTGCTAGCACTTCCAGAGCGTGGCTGGTAATTACCATCTGTCCCCGTAAGTTCAAAGGCAAATTGTTTGCTCGTGTCATTTCCGTAGAAGTACTTATCAAACGAAATATTTGCTTGTGCCTTAAAGAGGTGGTTCGTAAACGTTAGCGTGTCTTTAGCAGTAGCTGCTTCATCAGTTGTCGTTGACTTTTCGTTGCCATCCTTATCGTAATAGGTTGTCGCGCGATGCAGTTGACCCTTGCCATCGTCAGTAACGTCAACCTTAATGCGATATACCGTACTGTCACACGTTAGTCCATCGGCTTCTTTATTCACTTCAGAAACCGTATAGTAATGTGTTCCGACAGACGTATAAGGAATAGCAGCAAATGAAATCGACCCATCTGCATTATTGGTTTTCGTTTGAGGAAGACCCTGTACGTTTTCTACTTCATTTTCGTAGGTGCTATCCATTTCTTTAAGCGTAAAGGAGAACTCGCCTGCGGAAAGTGGTGCAGCTCCGGGACCATCAGCTATAAGTGCCTTAGACGCATCAAACTGTGCCTGCGTTCCCGTAGCCTTATAGGTGTTAGCAAACGTTACGATCGAATCGGTTGGATTAACGGTTTGTGCCGCGCTACCTGCCAGAATCGTTGAGCCCAGCGTACCGTCGCCATTGTCTTTTACCGTTACTTTAACTGGATAAGATTTCGTGTCGTATGTAATGCCATCTTTGGCCGGATTTTCGGCAGTGACACCATTAGGCAAAACTTCGGAAATCGTGTAGGTGAATGTCTTACCTACATCTGATAGCACATAGTTAATGGAGCTAAACGTAATGTTGCCATCTGCATCATTTGATCCAGTTGCAACAGTAACGCCATTGGTATCCTTCACGGCGAAATTGAAAACGTGCGAACCAAGGCTTAGCGCTTTATTGCTTGAATCCAAAAGCGTCTTTGTTGCATGGAAGGAGACAGATCCAGAAGCATCATAGGAGTTCGTGATTGTCACACCTGTTTGCACATTGCAATTGCCTGTCGCAGTCAGTGTGCCATCACCATTATCGGTAACGGTTACCGTCAAAGTATGAGACGTGTTATCGCACGTGTAGCCATCACCAGATTCAGTTGTTTCTGTAATGGTGTACTTGTATGTTCCAACCTTATCAAAGGTGATCTCACCAAATTGAGCCGTCTTACCAGCCGTTGCAGACGTAATGGTCTGCGTAGGCATTGGGGCGTTGCCCTCTCCTGCTAGGGCAAAGTCAAATGACTTCTGCGTATTGGTTTGAGGTGCATTAGTCACAGACTTCGTAACAGCAGGTGTATAGGTCGTACTGCCCGTTGCATATTTATTGGTGATCGTAAGGTTCTGAGCACCCTCATCATAAGCGCCTGTCGCAGTCAGCGTACCGTCGCCATTATCCTTGACGGTTACCGTCAAAGTATGCGCTGTAGTATCACATGTGTAGCCATCGCCAGATTCAGTTGTTTCTGTAATGGTGTACTTATATGTTCCAGCTGCTGTATAGGTAATCTCGCCAAAGCTACCAGTTGCACCATTAACCGCAGTGGTCGTAGCTCCATCCGCCGTCGTTGGCATTGGAGCATCACCATCCGCTGCTAAGGCAAAGCTGAACGTCTTATCAGTTGCAGTAGTGCCATCAACAGACTTCTTAACAGCAGGCTGATACGTTGTACTACCCGTTGCATATTTGTTCGTAATCGTTACGCCTGTTTGCTCATCATAATCGCCCGTCGCAGACAGGGTTCCGTCACCATTGTCGGTAACAGTAACCGTCAGAGTATGAGGCGTGGTGTCGTACGTATATCCTTTGAGATCACCCTTTTGCTCAGTGATGGTATAGGTATAGGTTCCAGCTTTGATGTAAGTAATCTCACCGAATTGAGCACTTTCGCCATTTTTCGCAGAGGCCTTATTCCCATTCGCATTTGTTGGCATTGGAGCATCACCATTCGCCGCTAAGACGAAATCGAATGTCTTGTCCTTGGCGTCGGTGCCATCAACAGACTTCGTAACTGCAGGCGTATAGGTCGTACTGCCCGTTGCATATTTGTTCGTAATCGTGAGGTTCTGCGCACCCTTGTCATAAGAACCTGTCGCGGTCAGTGTGCCGTTGCCATTGTCTTTGACGGTTACCGTCAAAGTATGCGCTGTAGTATCACACGTGTATCCAGCACCAGAAGCAGTAGTTTCTGTAATGGTGTACTTGTATGTTCCAGCTGCTGTATAGGTGATCTCACCGAATTGAGCTATTTGACCAGCCTTAGCAGATGCGGTGGTCTTCTCTGGAAGCGAAGCACCATCAACAGCAGCAAGAGCAAAATCAAATGACTTCTGCGTATCGGTCTGAGGCGCATTCTTTACAGACTTCGTAGCCGCAGGTTGATACGTTGTACTACCCGTTGCATATTTATTCGTAATCGTTAAGGATGAATCGTTTTCCCCGTAGACACCTGTCGCAGTCAGCGTACCGTCGCCATTATCTTTGACGGTTACCGTCAAAGTATGCGGCGTGTTATCGCATGTGTAGCCATCGCCAGATTCAGTTGTTTCTGTAATGGTGTACTTATATGTTCCAGCTGCTGTATAGGTAATCTGACCAAAGCTGCCCGTAGCACCATTAACCGCAGTGGTCGTAGCTCCATCCGCCGTCGTTGGCATTGGAGCGTCACCATCCGCTGCTAAGGCAAAGCTGAATGTCTTATCAGTTGCGGCAGTACCATCAACAGACTTCTTAACAGCAGGCTGATACGACGTGCTACCCGTTGCATATTTATTCGTAATCGTTAAGGATGAATCGTTTTCCCCGTAGACACCTGTCGCAGTCAGCGTACCGTCGCCATTATCTTTGACGGTTACCGTCAAAGTATGCGGCGTATTATCGCACGCATAACCATCACCTGATGCAGTGGTTTCTGTAATGGTGTACTTGTATGTTCCGGCCTTATCAAAGGTGATCTCACCGAATTGAGCTATTTGACCAGCCTTAGCAGATGCGGTGGTCTTCTCTGGAAGCGGAGCACCATCAACGGCAGCAAGAGCAAAATCGAATGACTTTTGCGTATCGGTCTGAGGCGCGTTCGTTACAGCCTTCGTAACTGAAGGTGTATAGGTCGTCTTATCTGCCTTGTATGTATTAGTAATCGTCAGAGCAGAGCCACTATTGTCATAAGTGCCTGTTGCCGTGAGTGTGCCGTTGCCATTGTCGGTAACCGTAACCGTCAGATTATGAGGCGTGGTGTCGTACGTATATCCTTTGAGATCGCCCTTTTGCTCAGTAATAGTATAGGTATAGGTTCCAACTTTGGTGTAAGTAATATTACCAAATTGTGCACTGGCACCGTTGGATGCAGATGCAGTAACCTCACCATTCGTAGCACCATCAGGCATTGGAGCATCGCTGTTGGCCTTTAAGACGAAATCAAACGTCTTGTCCGTTGCAGAGGTACCACCAACAGACTTCTTAACCGCAGGTTTATAGGTTACGCTGCCTGCCTTATATGTATTAGTAATTGTCAAGGCAGAGCCACTATTGTCATAAGTACCTGTCGCGGTCAACGTTCCATCACCATTATCGGTAACAGTAACTATCAGAGTATGAGACGTGTTATCGCACGTGTAGCCATCACCTGATGCAGTAGTCTCAGTAATGGTGTACTTATATGTTCCAGCTGCGGTGTAGGTGATCTCACCAAATTGAGCTATTTGACCAGCCTTAGCAGATGCGGTGGTCTTCTCTGGAAGCGGAGCACCATCAACAGCAGCAAGAGCAAAATCAAATGACTTTTGCGTATCGGTCTGAGGCGCGTTCGTTACAGCCTTCGTAACTGAAGGTGTATAGGTCGTCTTATCTGCCTTGTATGTATTAGTAATCGTCAGAGCAGAGCCACTATTGTCATAAGTGCCTGTTGCCGTGAGTGTTCCATTATCATTATCGGTAACAGTAACTATCAGAGTATGAGGTGTGGTGTCGTACGTATATCCTTTGAGATCGCCCTTTTGCTCAGTAATGGTATAGGTATAGGTTCCAGCTTTGGTGTAAGTAATTTCACCGAATTGAGCACTTTCGCCATTTTTCGCAGAGGCCTTATTCCCATTCGCATTTGTTGGCATTGGAGCATTGTCGTTGGCCTTTAAGACGAAATCAAATGTCTTGTCCTTGGCGGCGGTACCATCAACAGACTTCGTAACTGAAGGCTGATACGTTGTAGGTTTCGTCGACGTATTACCAAACGCTACCGCAGAAGCACCCTCAGTAAGTTGTTCCAATTTTGATTCGTCGGGCACACCATCTTGCGTATCAGTTGCCTTGTAGTACGTCGCCTCTGACTTATAGACTTTATCTCGGTTGGCATCATTATCTTTAGTTACTGTTACCTTAACAAGATATTGTGTCTTATCAGTAGTGATCCCATCGTAGGTGCCTGTCTCAGAAATGCGATACCAATGATCACCTAAATCAGAATCCGCGCCATACGCTATTTTGTCGAATGCAACAGCAGAGCCACTATTTTCTTGTGTCTGAATTGTTTTCCAGGTATTATCCTTTTGCAATTCATCAAGATTAAAGCTAAATACTTGATCCTTTGTAGGAGTATTGCCGTCGAGTGTCTTAGTCGCCGTAAATCCTGTGCTCGAAGGCTTTATCGTACCAGTGAAGTCAGTACGATGCGACTCAGCTTCGATCGAAACATTTTCTGCAATGATCGAACCATTAACATTCGATTTGGTGGTAACTGTTGCACCAGGAGCAATGATCGTGCCCAGCGCTTTATTCGCCGTTACGCTTGTTCCATCACAGTTATAGAAGTTCCAAATGACCTTGCCATTGGAAAATGTATTCGTTTCTTGAGTATTCTGTACTACGCCATCAATATACACATTAGCTTCAGTCGGCATCGTTACCGATGATGCACCCTTACAGTCAACGTTGATGATCAAGCTGCCATCATGGCCAGATTTAAAGCCCGTCAACTTTAGAGGATTGCTACTCATATTGTTAAGTTCGTCTGCAGTCATGCTATAAAATGCAGCACCATCTGGTGAATCAACCGTAAGACTACGATTATTCTGATCGCTTAATGAGGCAGTGACGCCACTTGCTGCTGTAGAACCCAAATCACTCGAAATTTTTACGATGCTTGCCTTTACAGCATCCATGTCGATAAAAGGTGCATTCGCCGTGTCGGTATCTTGAATAATGTTGTGCGGCTTATCGAGCTTAGTTCCATCAACAGTTATAGCATTATTATTATCAGCTGTTCCAAGAGTGTTCTCATTTCCAAGAACGAGCGTATCCCTATCCTCAGACTCACTTGTTCCGTTAACCTGATCATAATGCTGCACATACGATAGCTCAGTGAAATTTGTGTCCTCATGCGTATTGGTTCCAAAGTTTGCCGTTGCTTGCAAATGGTTTACCAAAAGATTGCCATTGGTATGTGCCTTCAGATACGCCGTACCAAAAGCAACAATATGGAAGTTGCCCGCTATTCCAAGTGCATTCTCTTTATTAAATGAGCTCGATGAAAACGCATCTTTTGTACTGTTATACGATAGATTGTAGTTTCCATAAGTCCCTGCAGCCAACGAACTTGATGCTGCGGCAGACATAAGTGTCACCGGCGCCGCAGCTTGCGTCTCTGCAGCATTCTGCGTAGTAGTAACTTTAATAGACAAGCCCTTAACTACCGCTACATCAGCAACTTCGTAGGTGCCAGTTTCGTCAGGGGTAATTTTTATCGACGAACCATTGTAGGTATACGTTACTTCGTCGAGCGCATAGCCGCTGTCAACCGCAACACTAAACTTGAGCGCCGTTTTAGCAGATGTATCAATCGACTGCGTATCTGATCCGTATGTTTGCCCATCAACCGTTATCGAAGCATTTTCAAGATCAAGCGTTGCCTGAATAGTGCCATTAATGCTCGTTGACTTCGACTGATCACTCGTTTGATCAGAAGTCGTAGCTGCCTGTGTACTTTGAGCCGTCGCAGCGTTTCCGCTTACTTCAGACGCAAAAGCTTTTGTGCCTTGCAGAGGCATGCCAATCGTTAGAAGACAGAGCGAGAGCATCACGGCAAAAATCTTCTTTGACATGTTATTCATGCTGTATTTCGTCATTACATGTTTTCCTGTCGTAATCATTTTGCAATCCCTGCCCTATTTGTCCTGCGCGTCAGAAGCACTCTGCGGATCAGTTTGCTCGTGCTTCTTGCGTTTAATCACATATAAGGAAACCAACGCCGCAACTATGAGCATCCCAATAATCGCCGCGATAGGAGCTATCGAAGAGGGCGTAGCCTGACTATTACCCGCCGCCAAAGGTGTTTCGTCATCGTCGATGCGTTCTGTATTAGTATCCGTACCTTCATTGTTCACTACAGGAGCATCGTCACCCGAATTCACAACGTTCAAATCCTCATTGCCATTAAGACCCACTGTTTGTCCATCGCTTGTAGTTCCTGTTTGACCGTTAGTGCTACCGCTGTTGCTATTTGTTCCCGCATCAGTGGTGGTTGGCGTCAATTGCGTCGTTCCTTGATCGGTTCCATCAGTTGAGGTGCCATCGGTATAGAGAACACGCAAATGCGTAATGACGGTTTGCTGATTACGCTGATCATTAATGTCGCGATAATACACGGTGTACGTACGATACTTGGTAAAGTATCCATGCATAATCGGACTATCCTGCCCATCTAAACGCACATACTGCGTACCGTCTTGCGTAAAGGTTGCAGGCGAAGTAATCGCCATATCTTCATCCGAATCAGGCGTGATCGTGTACTGCTTAGTCGTCAATACCTCGTTGGTTGCAATATTGACGTAGTTTACGTCAACGGTATACGTATCTTTTTTTACATAGCCTTCCGGGACATAATAAATTGTGCGTACAGGCACCGTAGCGTCATAGGCATAGCTTTGCTTAGTTGAAGTAACAGGAACGTACGTCGTACCGCCAATTTCAATTGACTGTTGGACATTGTATGTTTCACCAGCTGGTACTGAATCCGTCCTGATTGCGCGACTCGCCGTATCACTAGGATCAGCAGCGCCGTTAATAAGTTGTACAGCCCACGGTTGAGAAAAAGCAGGTTGCTCTTCATACGTAACACTTACGTCTCTTTCGCCATTCTCGACTTTGCTTTGATCGGCAAACGGGTTAAAGGCTATTAAACTATTTGCACCGTTTGCACTCTTAGAGACATCTGCATTCTTTGCAGAAAGCGTATACGTATGCGCGGTTCCTTGAGCATCAGTAAGATAAAGCGTATCTGGAAGCGTATATAGATACATCTTTGTTACATTCAAAGAATCCTGGGCAAGCACATTACCTTGACCATCAACAAACTTAATAGATGCAAAATAGTATTGTGCATTCGCGGTATCAGAACCAGCCGTTAAAGGTTT
The DNA here is from genome assembly GCA_002417975.1 of Eggerthellaceae bacterium UBA5808. Classification (GTDB taxonomy): domain Bacteria; phylum Actinomycetota; class Coriobacteriia; order Coriobacteriales; family Eggerthellaceae; genus UBA5808. The sequence continues at coordinate 9,651 of DIDE01000108.1, read as the reverse complement.
GCAGTGAATCGTAAAATCCTTGGTACCCGTATATGTTGCCTCAACGGTGCTGTTATACGAAACAGTGCGATAGTAAGTCGCGTTTTTGCTTGGCTCTCCACTTGCCGTAATCACTTGAGGAATCTGACGCGTTTGTGATTGCGAAGCCGTAATACCTTCGATGGTCTCGGTACGCAGAACCGTTCCGCTGTCATCAATATACGTGATTGAACCAGTAAGCGTGGATGCCGAAGCATCTTCTTTATAGATATAGGTAAGTGGATTGCTCGAAAGTTGCTGGCCCGTCGTCGTAAATGTTGCACCATTAGTCGTAATGGTCTCAGGCTCGTGGAACACGCGACCCTTATCGTTGTCGCCAATAGTGCGCACCGCGATCAGCTGCTGAGCAGAACCCTGCGCTTCGCCGAGCTGTGCATACACTCCTTGGATTTTGCCATCATAGCGCAGCTGTGTTTGATCACGATCGGTATAAGCTTTTACTTCATACGTCGCTTTGCTGGGATCAAAGTCTTTAATAGAACAAGTTACAACGCCCGAGTACTGTGTACCTTCATTGTTTGACTGAGCCGTTTGATTATCGCCGAGCGTATAGCTCAAATGACTTGCAATCGTTTTGCCATCTTGCGTTATCTCAACGTAGATAGACTCGCCTTTTGCCCCATCTACCGAAAGTAATTCGACCGATTGACCGCCATCAGATTGGTCATTTGACGTCGTAGAAAGGACACTGTCCATTCCCGTTACCTGCACCGTCGCTTGCGAAGCAGCTGACTGTTCATTGTCCTCTGCGTGTGCGCCCATCGGCATTGCGCACATAAGTACCGCGAATAACGCGATACTGCACATAACTGATAAGTTACGAACCATTCGGGTCATATCCCATATCCCTTTCACTACACACGTCAAAACTATCCGTGTAATCAGCCGTCTATTTCAACGAGCAGATTTCGATCAAACTTACTTGGCATTCCAGTGAAACCATCACACATACCATGCCTAGTCGGGCATCTTCCCTACATGCTCTGTATCGATTTGATCTAACTACATGCAATATAAGACGCGCGCGTTCTTTCTTTTCTTCCGAGTAAAATTTAACAAATGCCACTTATAAGAGATACATATAGTGACAAATAGACAATCGATGCGTAAAAAAAGCGTCGTATTAACTACGGCGCTTAACATTACATTTCGAAATATTGACTTTTAGTGTACAGAAGAAATCAATGAGCTGCAGAAACATGGGATAGTTATCCGCCCATTCGGTCTTAGTATGACAAACATGTAAGTCTTGCAGGGAAGCACAAGGTACTAGATCGATTCATAAACACCCGAACTCGTACAATACGGTGCCCAGAGCAACTACACTGTGTGGCATACTGCGCAATTTATATACAATACATTAAATCATTGGCACTATATACATCGCCAATACCACTACAACGGCAGCAACAGTAACGATCGTCCATATACGGAATTCGCGATCCATTTTGCTGCGCTCTCCTGCATCCGGCTCGACAATCGCCACGGATGGCGTTTCGACAATCGAAGATCCGTACTTCTTACGGCATATCGCATATATGACCAGGCCAGCAACGCACCAAATAATTCCCGTTACGATCGCGTCGGAATCGAGTTGCGTCATCATAATCAGATAGATAACAATGCAAATTGGCGCACCTACATACATACCTTTAACTTTGAAGGGACGCTTAAGATCCGGCAACCGTTTGCGCAAGCCAATCGCTGCAACCATACCGATAATGTAGTAGAACAAGTCTGCAAAAAGACTCAGTGATGCAATGTAGTCGATCGTGCTCGTTGCCACTAAAATAATCGTGATCGCGCCCAAGACGATAATCGCAACAGCTGGCGTCTGATACTTTTTGCTCACACGAGCAAATACCTTAGGCATAGCGCCATCGCGCGCCATCGTAAATAGATACCGTGGTGGGACAGCGATGCTCGCATTCATCGTAGAAAAGTCGCCGCCAAATGCAATGCCCGCTGCAAGAAGCGCAAGTGGCACACCTAAAATACCCGCAGAAATCATCGCTTCGGAATACGGCGCGGTAGATTCAGCAATCGCATCCAATCCATCTGCAGGGACAATACCCACCAAAAACCACTGGAACGCAGCGTTAACAGCAAAAATCAAAAACGGCGACAGGATTAACGCACGTGGGATAGTAATGTGAGGGAACCGAATCTCTTCACCCATGGCACAGCATGTTTCGAAACCGGCGAAGCACCACCAGATCATCGCGACCGCAGCGATAAATCCACTTGGACCCATATCCTGCAAAAACGAAGGAGTTTGCACAAAGTTCGGCAGCGAAACCTGTGGAATCATCGTTAAGAACCAAATGATAGCCACGCCCCAAAAGAAGAACATGAACCCATTCTGAAGTCGACCCGTAATTTGCACGCCTCGTACGTTTGCAATAATAAACGCCACCAATGCTATACATGCAATCACTGCATCATCAATGGGAAGTTCCACCCCAAATGCCAAAAAAAGCGTCTTAAGATAGTAGCTAAAAGCAAGCGCCTCGCCGCTAGTAACCGCTATCAACGAAATAATGAAATTCCATCCAGCCAGCATGCCAAACGGTCGGCCCAAACCAAGCGAAGCATACTGATACGTTCCACCTGCGAATGGGAGCGACGCGCCCATTTCGGCATACATCAAAGCTGGAAAAATGCTGATCAGCAGCGCGGCAATCGTTGCCCAAACAACGGATACTCCCATTTCGCCAACGATATTGCCGCCAGTCGTGAATAGGCCAACACCAATAACGGTGCCTGTGGTGATAGTGATAGCTTCACGTAGGCCAAACACGCGTTTAAGCGCGGGCGATGCATCAGTGCCTTGTTGTGCAACGGCTTCTTGTTTCATGTCCGTCCTTCTCAACATTTGATGAATAGTACCTGAGCGCTCATAGTTGATAGCCGATAACTGATAGCTCCATTGAGAACTCTATTAATTACTCTATTACGGTAGAGCATTATAGTACTAAATCATCACGAACGAAGTGACCTTTTTCAAGTCCCGCAATCCTACATGTTACGCAATGGTGTAAACGCACCTACTTTATAGTTAGATATGTTGCACACTTAAAAATAGTAAGGGGGCATGCACGTACGTGCATGCCCCCCTGCGATACATATTCCAAATATTACTACGTCCAATACGCGCGCATTGGTGCTGCCACGCTATACAGGATTACTAACAAGCCTATTCAACGAGCGATACTTTTCGGGAGAATCTCGCTTCAAACGTGCAGCCGTCACGCACCCAATGCAGAACGCAATCGGTGGAATGATGCCCATCGCGATTGCTGAGGGCAAATCGCCAATAAGTAACGGGAAATTCGCGATTACCAGCGCAATGACACAGGCAAGACCAAACGATGCAATACAGGGCGCAATTCGTATATTCCACAGACGATACTCATTTGCCACTTGTTTATTTTTGACAAAGAACACGACGACCGATATCGACGTAAGAAGCTCTAAGAGCAAAATCCCAAGCGTTGCCCCACCAGAAAACCATGCATAAATTTGCACGACTGGATCAAGCCCTAAGATCGCAACAACCGTCAACGCAATAATCGAAACCGCAGAGGTTACCACAGAAGAACGGGAAGGTGCCGAATGCTTAGGATGGATCTCGCCGAGCTTTTCGGGGAGAATTCCAACTTTTGCCAGCGTGTATTGATAACGAGAAATAATGTTATGGACACACAGAGAGCATGCAAACAAACTCGTTACTAAAAGGATTTGGATAATGTCATGGAGAACACGTCCAACATAGACGGTCGCCATATCCGCCGCCATCGTATCAGGTGACGCAATCGATAGTGCGATTGCATCGGATCCGCCGCCCATGACAATGCACCATGATGAGAACACGTAGAGAACAGATATGATGCCGACAGAAAGATACGTCGCCTTAGGAATGGTCTTTTCGGGATCCTTCGCTTCGTTTCTGAAAACCGCCGTAGATTCAAAGCCTATGAATCCAAAAAATGCGAACATGAGACCAACACCAGGAGCTCCAGCCATAAATTCTACAGGATTAAATGGAGCCACACTAAGACCAGTATCTCCCCCACCAGCAAAAATAATCGCAGCATCGAGTGTAATAACCGATACGATTTCGAAAAGCAAAAATACCGCCAAGACTTTCGAGCTCAAATCAACATTATGGTAGCCAAGATAGGCAATAACAGCCCAGCCCGCCAACGTTAAGAGCCACCACGGCGGCGCAAATCCCGTGAACGTTTCGATAACATTGCTTGCAAGCGCGCCAAAATACGCAAGTACCGATATGAGCAGCACGGAATAGGAAACGAGAGCCATTACTGCGGATCCCATTCCTGCTATCTTCCCGAGTCCTGCTTGAATATATGAGTAGAATGCTCCTGCGTTCGGCACAAACTTACTCATCGTTGTAAATCCAACCGCAAAAATGCAGAGAATCAGCCCTGCTATTAAGTAGTATGCAGGTGCGCCCATATTGCCAGAATCAGCCAAAATTAAGGGCACTGTTCCTGCTACAACTGCAATCGGCGCAGCCATTGCAATAACCATAAGCGTAATTGATCCAACACCCAACGTCCTTTTATACGTCGATTCGCCTTCGGCGGCTTTTGTCGTTTCCATACACTTCATCTCCTTTGTACACCTATTTATTTCACTCAAATTCGATTTCATCTATGTATACGCTGATCACAACAGCGTTTATTTTCAACTGGAGTCACGCCTATAATCGTTTGCGACCATAAGCGCTACCCGATCGGCTCGAAAGAAATCATGCGAATACTGGACCACACGATCCTTTTCATCAGATGCCCAGCTTCGTATTAAAAGCAACGGCTCACCACTCGTAACGCCAAGGTGATGGCCTATCACATCGGTAGCAGGAACTACCTCTACGCGCTCATTAACATGCGCGATAAAAATCCCAAACTCTTCTTGGATAACCTTATAGACCGACGGCATATAGTTACTTTTGAGAAAATCGGGAAAAAGCCGAGGGTCAAGATAGGCGCACTCAAACGAAATAGGTATCTCATTTGCAAACCGAGTTCGTTCGATCACCGTAAGATCAGCTGAGGCAGCATATCCGAAAATAGACGTTACCGATTCATCACATTGCTTAATTTGAGCTTGATGAAGCTTCGTTTTAGTATCAAACCCCTGTTGTGCCAATGTGGCTGAAATGCTTTGCGGCGTTCCCGCATGATGCTTTAGGATGCGATGGCTGCCAGATATCACCGACATCCGATCAAACGTTTCCCATCGCGCACCAGAAGAAAGGACAAAGTTGCCTCCACCACGACCGCGTCGCGTTTCAATTTCCCCATGAACCTTCATCTCGTCAAGCGCTTCACGCACCGTAGACCGCGATACGCCAAACTTCTGAGCGATTTCCCGCTCGGGCATTAAGCGCCCTCCGAGTTCCACATCGCCGTCTTGAATCATTGCTCGCAATCGAATAATGGTATGTTCGACACTCGGTCCCATGGCACACCTCCTAGCTTGCTCTATCGATAGGAGTTCTATCAACGTGGAGCCTATCGACGTGTGCCTTGTTGTCTTCGTCAAACGGTACAGGCGCAGAACCCTGCATCCTCGCTATGCCCATTAGGTATTCGTCCTGCAAATAGCGATACGCAATAGATTCTGCCTCTTTGATCATCGTGTCATGCATACGTTGTGCATAATCGGTTTCGTTGCGAAACTCAATCCATGCCAACATCTGTAATTGGCGCGCCATAAAGCAGGTGGGAACCAGAGCAAAGTCGGAAGCATTGAGCGATCCACCAGCGTTCATGTATCCAGCAAGGTATGTTTTGATTTGTTGTTCCAAATCATCACGCGCAGCATCAAACGTGAAGGTGCACGCAAGATCGAACATGTACCAGCCAAAGGCGCAATCGTCAAAATCAAGGAGCTGTACCGTTCCATCATCGGCAATCACTAAATTATCCGATCGAATGTCTGAATGAATAAGCCCAAATCCGGCATTTCGACTTGCCGCAGAAGCGAGTTCATGTCTGATCTTCCGTTCGACGCGCTCAAATACCTCACGCTGAGTTGAGTCGATGCCCGTCGTTAAACGCCAATCACCATAATCGCAGGTCGAACCAAACATATGATTGCAATCGTAGGTCGCCCTCGTAAATCCCTGTGGCGGCATCCATGTACGCGACATCGTATGCAAGATTGCTGCTACGCTACCGATGCGCTCTAAATTGTCGGTAAAATCGGCATCGTGGGGCGTGGTACCGCGCAGATAATTGAACAAGACCGCATACTGCTTATCTCCAAGCGGATTCTTGAATACGCCCAACTTGGACCCATCGCACGTTGGCATCGCTCGTGCTATATGAATGCGTCCGGTTTCCTCGATTGCATCAAGCCAAGCTAGTTCGCTTTCAATTTCTGCACGCGTTCTATACCCGGGGCGATGCATCCTCAGAACGCCACGCACCCCCGTGGCATCCTGAATTAGATACGTCGCATTCTCCGAAAGAGAGAGCTTAGTAACATGCGCATCCTGAAGATTCCACGCGCGCAAAGCTTCTTCGGTGTAGTCCGCCCATCTCACATCGTGTAATTGATTGCATCTCATCATCGAATTCTCCCTTCGAAGCGTTGTACTGTTTAAGAAATAGCCGCTCGTGCAAGACTTAGGCAACGGCCATTCTGCGCTGAGCATCCAAGATTCCCGTTACTTCGCGAATGGTATCCATGACTACGTTTGCCTGTTCAAGAGGCATAAGTATGCCAGCCTTAAACTGCAAAACAGATTTATCGAGCGTGGCAAATATCGCCCAAACGCCTCGATCGTAGAGCATCTTTGAAACGCGCACTGCTGCGTCTTCGCCCGCGAACACAAGTCCCGCAATCGTTCCATCTTGGCGAACGTCGAGTAGCGTATCGGGATACTCTTCCTGAATTGCAGCAAAACGCTTCTTGAAAAATTCCTCGAGTTCAGCCACATGCTGTCGTGTTTCGGCGCGCATCGTGATTTCGAGCACCTTAAGAGCAACTTTGCATCCAAGTTCAGATCCGCCAAATGTGCTCATGTGAGCAAAGCCGTCTTCGGAAAGCCATCCAGCTGCTTTTTCGTTAAGAATGACCGCCGAAATCGGATAAATTCCTCCCGAAAGACCTTTCGATGTCACTAAAATATCGGGCTCAACGTCATGATGTTGCAAGCACCACAAATCGCGTGTACGTCCCAATCCTGTCTGAACTTCATCAGCAATATATAGAGCTCCGTGTGCCGTGCACAGATCTTTAACCGCTGACAGATACCCAGGATTCGGCATGGGAAATCCGTACGTTGCCGGTATCGTTTCCATGATTACCGCTGCTACGTCATCGTCTGCGAGTGCCGCTTCCATCGCAGATAGATCATTAAAGGGAACATGGATGAATTCATCTGGTTCATCACAGTTGAACATCTTCAAAAACCGTTCGTCGCCCGTGTTAATTGCAAGTCCCGTGTGGCCATGAAAGGCCTTTTCGATCGATACAATTTTTCTTTTTCCTGTCGCATAGCGCGCGGATTTAATAGCAACGTCGACAACTTCGCCACCGCCGGATCCAAAAACAACTTTCGACATAGCGCCTGGCGTAAGTTCAATCAGCTTCTTTGCCAATGCAGCTCTTCCTGGTGCCGGAAAATGATGATTTCCGATATCAACCGATTCAAGTGCATCCGACAATGCCGCAATAACCTCGGGATTACGATGTCCTAAATTAAACGTTCCTCCGTTAAGATGAACATCAATAAGTTCATGGCCATCGACATCGGAGAAGGTGTAGCCATGACGTTCGCCCATTACCAAATCGATACCATCATCGATCCAAAATTGCGTTTTGTCAGGATTCCAATATTCGATTGAATCATCAAGAACATCCTGCTTGCATGTATAGCCATACGTTTGAAGCACGGGATCGATCGAGCAGACCATTTTCATACCTCCATCTTAAAATACGGAAAGCTGAGACCGCGGTTGTGCACGCTATGGTGCTTCCCCTTGATCCCAGCTCATGTCTGTGACATTAATTGTAGATAGGAACTATTTCGCACATATTTCGCGCATGCGTCATGTTGGTTAATACTTTTATACGTTATGCCTGTTCAGTGCCGTATAAGGTATGAGATTGGTCCAATGCACAGTGATGTGTGAGCCAACTTGCACGGTGGCATTTACGCCAACTGATACAGAAGTATTTACGCCAGCATGTACGACAAGACCGCCCCCTACCTTTGTCGACCAGTAACGTAGACAGACACCATGAACGAAAGGTATGGATGGATAGCATGGACAAGCAACATGAATAATCAAGATGAACGTTTACACCGGAAACGCAGCCGTTTCGGGTAACGTTGATCCACCATCAATAACAAAGCGCGCGGCCGTCAGATAGCCCGATTCTTTTGGACATCCTAAAAACGCCGCCAATTCACCAACATCACGCGGTGTTCCCATGCGCTTAAGCGGAATAGCATTCGCTATAGCATCAAGTGCTTGCTCGGGATTTGATGGATTGGCGTCACGAGCCATTGCATCAATGATGTCGGTATGGATAACCCCAGGGCAAATGATATTAACGGTAATGCCAAGACCTGCAACCTCTCGTGCAAGCGATTTAGTAAACCCAATCAATGCCGCCTTAGACGTGGCATAGGCAACCTCACCTGGATCTGAAACCACATCCCCCGTGACAGATCCTGTAATGACAATTGCCCCTGAGTGCTGTTTAGTCATCATCGGCAGTACCGCATGGGCTGCATTCACAACGCCCATTGTATTAACGTTTAGATGATGCTCCATCTCATCAAGCGCATTATCTGCCGAAAAAGGGACAAAATCACAGATACCTGCATTTGCGCAGAGTATATCAATCGATCCAAACTTTGTCATCGCCGCTTGCGCCACACGCACCATATCGTCAGCCGAAGCAACATCCGCCTGCATACCAATAACGCAGCCACAATCCAAACCGAGATCTGCGGTAATCTGCTCTGCAGTCTCGATGCAGCAATGCGATTTGCCAACCACCAGCACACGCGCACCATACTCTGCATACACGCGCGCAATGCCACTTCCTATTCCGCGCGACCCACCGGTAACGATTGCGGTTTTCCCTGATAATTTTTCCATAATGGCCACCTTTCTCATTCCATTTGCATACCTTTTGCTAAAAAGTAGAAAACCGGATAGATCCTTTGATCTACCCGGTTCGATGAGAAAAAGTATAGGAATCAATGATTTCCGCACTGTTTCATTTTTTGGAAATGTTGATAAACGATTAGTGACCATCACTACCCTACCGCAGAAATTTTTGCAGGTCACAACGCTAATCAGTGCATTAATGCAAAGCGACCATCTACAGCGACGCCTTCCAAGACGTTACTAACTCCTGCGCAGCTGCATGGGGATCATCGGCACCACATACTGCGGAGACGACAAAGAACCCATCAACACCTGTTTTTGCAAGAGCAGGAATATCGGCAGCTTTTACGCCACCGCCCACTACGATAGGAAGTGAGCTAACACGAGCCAGCTCTGATAGGTCAGCAAGGCTTTTGGTGATTACCTGCCCATCGGCAGCGCGTCCACAATC
>DIDE01000057.1 GCA_002417975.1 Eggerthellaceae bacterium UBA5808 | reverse complement strand
AATTTTACGAGCAGCATCGGAAGCAGACGTAACGTTACTGCGCAGTGCAATTGCTGCACCGACGGTATATGCCCATGATGCATTTTCAAATGCAATAGGCTGAACGTCTTTGACAATTTGATAGGGATCAAATCCTGCATCAGTGCAAATCTTTCTGCATGATTCAACAGAATCGATGTTGTATTCGCCAAGAACCTGATTAATATGATCGATCCGGCGCTCATAACTTTCAAACAATGCCATAGTGTGGTCTCCTATTTCTCGCGCGGATCGACGTATGATGCTGCTTCATCGTAGCGGCCATAGGTGCCTGTCGCTTCTTTGATTGCTTGATTCGCATCCGTGCCCTTTTTGACGGCATCCATGACTTTACCAAGGTTTATAAATTCATATCCTATAATTTCGTTATTCTCATCGAGGGCAACATGCGTGACATAACCTTCGGTCATCTCAAGATAGCGAGGACCTTTAGCTTTGCTTCCATACATGGTTCCTACCATGCTGCGCATGCCTTTGCCGAGATCTTCGAGTCCCGATCCAACAGGCAATCCATTTTCGGAGAATGCGGTCTGTGTACGGCCATAAACAATTTGTAGGAACAATTCGCGCATTGCTGTATTGATTGCATCACATACCAGGTCGGTATTGAGCGCCTCAAGGATTGTTTTTCCAGGGAGAATTTCGCTTGCCATTGCAGCAGAGTGTGTCATGCCTGAACAACCGATTGTTTCGATGAGCGCTTCTTCGATGATGCCATTTTTAACATTGAGCGTTAGCTTACACGTGCCTTGCTGCGGCGCGCACCAGCCGATTCCGTGTGTCAATCCGCTGATATCGCTGATTTCCTTTGACTTGACCCATTTGCCCTCTTCGGGAATGGGAGCAGGTCCATGATTCACCCCTTGGGCGATGGGACACATGTTCTCCACTTCAGCTGTGTATTGCATAGAGTTCCTTTCAATGAATAATCGAACAACCGCTCTATTCGGTTTGATCACAGTTTGTCTACCTGCGTTTGCCTACACATAGACGTTCTTGATCTGTTGCGCCTTGCAATGAACCATTACGCTACATTAATCGCATATACGTCACCATAGTAAGGCAGCCCTGTATTATATTTCATTGTGTCTTGGTATGCATAGATCGTCATATTCTATTCTGTAAGAGTTCATGTATAGTTCTGTAAGCGGTAGCAGGATTAGCTGTCGCTCATAAAATATGAGTCTAAAAGTGATTATGAAGTTTGCTTTTAACAGTTGCGTTAGGACGCTACGTTAGAGATTTAGTAACTATCTGAACGCTGTGCTATAAATCGATATATCTGAGTCGAGAATAATTACTATTTGGACTGAATGATACTTATTTTTTGCGTATGTGCACGCAAGGTGAAAGAATGATGATAAAGCACGTGCATGATAGGGTACACGTGCTACAGTTATCCAATGTTGCATGCGTTAGATAATAATGTGATCAGACGTAGGTTAGGAACGTGAATTGGACATACCGGGTTGGCTTAGCATAAGCGTCGGCGCAGTCGTCGTTTTAGGATACCTTCTCTTCGTGTGCCATCATTCGATTGAACTTCGCACGCGCTCTATGCGTGTGTTTCAGCTTCTTATTATAAGTACGATAGTGGCTTTTGTTTCTGATAGTATTAGCCGTTGCTCGACGATAGATGTACTGTATCCGTTTGCGGTTGTTTGTACGTATGCACGCTATATCTTATATATAGTTATCTTTTTGTTGTACTTTCGCTATCTTATGCTTGTTTTTGATCTTAGTATTCAGCAAGTTCGTGGATGGGCAGTAGTCATTGGAATGCTAACTGCGCTTATGATGGTTATGCTTGTTGGCAATGTGTTTGCACAGTGGCTGTTTTATTTCGATGCAGCGCATGACTATCATCGATCTTACGCGATAGCAATTACGCTTGTGTGCGCATACTTGTTCGCGGCACTTATGATCGCTTTTACTATTTATCATCGCCATCAAGTTCCGATTCATACGTATAAACTGCTTCTTTTATTTCCAATGCCGGCGTTGATTTTGGGTGTTTTTCAAACATGCAATATTCAGCTTCCTATGGATTTTCTCGGAATGGCGTTCTCTCTTATTATGGGATTTGTCAATATACTCAATCGAACGATGAGCACAGACTATTTAACTGGTGCCAAAAACCGACGTTATATGGGATCTATTCTTGAGTCTTATCAAAAGATGCAGCTCCATCAGCGTAAGCTCTCCGTAGTCATGATAGATATTGATGACTTTAAACTTATTAACGATCGCTGCGGCCATCTTGTGGGAGATCAAGCTCTAGCCGATGCGGTGTGCATTATGCGTGATTGTGTTCGTGCTGATGATACGGTTATGCGCTTTGGCGGCGATGAATTTCTGATTATTATCAGCGGTTCTGAGATGTCGAGTTCTCAGGATGTGGTCAAGCGCATCGATAAACGTCTAGCGTTTTACAATAAGCTTCATAGTGATTATCAACTTCACTTTAGCTATGGTTCTGCACTGTATGATGATCCCGATCATGAATCCATCGATGAATTTATGGATCGTATTGATCGTATGATGTATGAAGATAAACGTTATAAAAATCAAGATCCTTCGAGTGATAGTAAGCTACAGTCACAAGAATGATGTCAATATCTTCTTTCATACTTCCTGCATACGGAGTTCTGGTTAGTATTGTGTGTGCACTTATTATTGGTTTGGCAGTTGACGCTCTCACAAGAGAATTCGATAGAGTTATTGTTCCCGGCCGGACTTCGATATTTAGATCTTGCTGGGATGTTCTTATGATTCCTGGCGTGCTTATGCATGAATTATCCCATGCGGTGGTTCTTTTTTTGACAGGTGCACGTATCGATGAAATAGTTATTGCTGAATCTTTGCGGCACCCTCTAGTTCTTTTTCGGCGTCGTGGTGTTGTTTCAAATTATGATCACGCTGTTCGAGCTGGTCACGTGTCATATGCTTGCCGTGGCCCTTTCTTTGTTGTTTCTTTTCAAAAGGTTTTAGGTGCAGTTGCGCCGACGGTCGTTGGTGTTGTATGCATGGGCTTGCTGGTTCATCTCATAATATTTACCTGTGTAGCTTGGTGGCACTATATACTTTGTGTCTATCTGTTTATCTGCGCTCTGCATGGATCTAATATGTCGCGAGCCGATGTGCGGAATATGCTGCCAGGTATTCCTGTCGTATGCGTGACGATGTATGTCGTTATGCTTATCACTGGTTTTAATATTTTCGCGCTATTTCCCAGCGACTGGGGTCAGTGGTGCATGCTCCATGCTCCGTTTCTTACCCTGTAATGCGGTATACACAAATATGCAACTATGTACCGTTTTATGTAATGTAATGAGTATTCGTCTGATGGCTAACACCATCTGATGTATTACATCTGTGTTTCAACTTGTTATTTTGTATTAAGAAATATGCAGATCATATACAAAACTCCGCAAATAATTTACTTAATTCGCCATATTTCAGCTGTGTCATACCGTTCGGGGAAAAAATTAACATTTCATCTAAATTATTTAACTGATAAACGTATACTCATCAAAGTTTAAATTGAAAGTGTGCCATGAGACCGGGCACGCTGAATGCGGACCATCAAACGGAGGGTATGGATCCATGGTTTCTTTTTTTGTATGTCTTGCCGTGCTTGTTATTGGCGGGTTCTTGTACAGTAAGGTTGTTGAGCGCATTATGCGCCCGACCAACGATCCGACACCAGCTGTTTCAAAAGCTGACGGCGTAGATTATATGGTTCTTCCTAAATGGAAGGTATTTTTAATCGAGCTGCTCAATATTGCTGGTACAGGTCCAATCTTTGGAGCTCTCATGGGTGCCGTGTTTGGCCCGTGCGTGTTTTTATGGGTTGTACTTGGATCGATCTTTGCTGGCGGTGTCCATGATTATATGAGCGGAATGATGTCAATCCGTAACGGTGGTAAATCGATTCCAGAGATTACCGGGCGTTATATGGGTAAGGGTGTGCTGCAGGTTATGCGCGTCTTTTCTGTTGTCTTGCTCATTCTCGTTGGCGCGGTATTCGTAACAAGTCCAGCTATGCTTCTGGAATACATTATTCCTCAGATCCCTGTTATTGGATGGGTTCTTATCATTCTCGCTTATTATCTTATCGCGTGCTTTATGCCTATCGATAAGGTTATTGGTCGTTTGTATCCAATATTTGGCGTCGTTTTGATCGTTATGGCTGTTGGCGTTATCGGCGGCATTATGATTGGCGGTTATACGATTCCTGAGATTCAAATTGCTGACCTTCATCCAACCGGTGAATCAGTCTGGCCCTTCATGTTTATTACTGTTGCTTGTGGCGCTGTCTCTGGATTTCATTCTACGCAAGCACCAATTATGGCGCGTTGCGTCGAGACCGAGCGCGAATCACGCTTTATATTTTACGGTGCAATGATTGCCGAAGGTATTATTGCTCTTATTTGGGCTGCTGCAGGTGTTGCATTCTATGATTCAACGGGTGGACTGCTTAACGCTCTTAACTCACTTGGTCAGTCGGGCGTTGTCTACGATATTTCCGTTGGTGTTATGGGTGCTGTTGGCGGTATTCTCGCTGTACTTGGTGTTGTCATCTGTCCTATTACTTCTGGTGATACCGCATTCCGTTCTGCTCGTCTTATCATTTCTGATTGGTTCCATATCGATCAGAGTACGATTAAGCGTCGTCTTATGATTACTATTCCGCTTTTGCTCGTTGGCGGTATTCTTACGCAAATGGACTTCACGATTCTCTGGCGCTACTTCTCATGGAGCAACCAGTTCCTCGCCGCGATCGTTCTTTGGACCGCTGCGGTGTACTTAACCGTTCATGCACGTCGTAAGATCTACTCATTTGCTTGTGCTATTCCTGCGACGTTTATGAGTGCTGTAACGTGTGCCTATATTTTGCAGGCAAAAGAAGGGCTCTCATTATCTGCGACGTTCTCTAATACGGCTGGCATTATCTTTGCTGTTGTTTGTCTTGCCGTGTTTCTTGGCACCAGTATGCGCGGAACGACTAAGCAGCGTCTTCTCGGTGCAGCATCTGACGAGGATGCAGATGATGAACCTCTTAAGGCTTCTGCTATATCTCCAGATTCATCCGTTGACTAATAGCTTAGTCAGGGATTGTTTGCCGAGGTTAGCGTAACAATTTCTATGCGAATTTGTTATAAGGTTGATCGTTACAAAATGGATCAGGATTTTTCCTGGTCCATTTTGTTGTGGTTTAATAGATAATTTCCACTAAAACGGTAGCATCTCTTAAGCGCTTTCCTCTATGTTAAGAGGGTAATCAAACGCAGGGAAAGCTGGACATTATTTCGTTTCTTTCTAACAAACACAGGATTTATCTACTTGCTGCAAGCTGCTTTATTCTTGGCTGCTCTCAGTTTGCGATTGTTGGTGTTCTTGATCAGATTGCTGATTCAACACAGGTATCGATTGCTGCAGCGGGGCAGCTTCTTACGATCTTTGCTGTCACAAACGCTATTGGAACTCCCTTTGTCCTGATGATAAGTTCACGTTTTGGTAAACGTTTTCAGCTTATGACCGGTCTAGTCATCATGTGTGTTGGCATGGCTGGTATGGCATTCTTTCAGGATTACATTTCCTTGATGGCTACTCGTGCATTGATGGGACTTGGGCATGGTCTATTTGTTGCCACATCATATGCAATGGCTGATCGACTAGCTGATAAGGGCCATGAAGGACAGGCGATGGGTGATGTGGCTCTTGGCTTTAGCGCTGCATATGTTCTAGGAATTCCTATTGGGCGTTTCATTGCTGATTTTATGGGTTGGCACGCGATCTATGTTTGCCTTGCTTGTTTTGCATGCATTCTTATTCCTGTCATAGCACGCTGCATGCCTAAGACGCCAGGAGTAGCAGTGCTTTCCTTCTTGGATCAAATAGCGCCTCTGAGGAAGCCTCGCATTGTTGTTGCACTTAGCATGACGTTTCTTACGTTTGTAGCATTTTCGCTTTTTAACAGTTATATAACGCCGTATCTTAATGGCTTTGTTTCTGATAATACGTCGCTTGTTAGTTGTATTCTTTTGCTCGTTGGTCTTATGAGCGTGATTGGTACGCGTGCGGGCGGACATTTTGCTGATAAAAGGGGAGCGCATATAACGATTATTGCCGGACTTGTTCTGCAGATTATTCCCTTTATCTTTTTATGTGGGCTGTTCCCTCCGCTGGCGATTGTGGTTGTCTTACTTTGCATTTGGATGACGGCACGCTGGTCGTTCCTTCCCGCGCAAAATTTGAATTTGGTGCAACTTGCTCCCGAGCAGCCAACGGTCGTTATCGGACTTTCGAATTCTTTTTTGCAACTAGGTAATGCGGCTGGATCAGCTCTTGGTGGACTCGTTGTTGCTCAGGTATCGGTTAATGCGCTCGTTGAATTCAATATTGGGATCAACATTGTCTGCTTAATTGTGGGGATAGTACTGTTTGCATTTGTTGACGGATGGAAGCGCCATTCGCATTATGCTTCTTCTCATGGTTCTAAGCTTGGATAAATCTTAGATGAACCTATATTCTTTGACCTTCTTTGCGATCTCGGGCATGCTTCGAGGCATTATGCGTTAAAATTGCAAAGGAAACAGCAGACGTAGTGCTGTTTATCGGTTATATGCGCCCATGGCTCAATTGGATAGAGCAGTAGACTTCTAATCTGCCGGTTGAGGGTTCGAGTCCCCCTGGGCGCACCATTACATTAGCTTATGTCATGAGCTACTTTTATTTGCTACTTGTTTAAATAAAAGTGCTAGAGAAGAAAATCAGAAGAAAATTGCTTCACTAAGCTATCATAATAAAGCTCATCCATTTGTTGAATCATATCTGTTCAGGCTAGAGGTTTCTGCAGTTCAACATTCTTGCAAGTGATTGAGGAATTAAGCTCACTTGGGTGGATTATCAGTTATAGGGACGATGATGGGAATGGGCGTTACGATCAAGAGTTTGATCGTAAAATCGTACACACCAGTCCTCAAAAGCGCGACCGTTCATGGTACGTTCAGCTTCACGGATGGATTCGATATCAAGTCGTGTATAGGTTGAATCTTTAATTTGTCCAAGTGCGACTTTGTGAAGATGATTAGCCAATCTAACGCGAATATATGGCTTATCATCAAACATTCAATCTCCTATCCTTGATGAACATACTATCTCTTATTAATGATATGTTCATAGTTTTTTTGGAGTTTGTACCATTTCGTTTACCTACGTTCCAAAGTATTCCTGTCTTCTTGGGACATAACATCATTCATGTGCTATTTTGAGTGCATTTTATCAATTTATGATGCATAACTATAACTACCTAAACGTGTCTATAACGCGTTTTTGTGGGAGGTTGTAATTGACGGTTCTACTTGTTCAACGATTCGATAAGTGCTGCTGTTTCTCGTGCAATACGCAGTTCTTCATCTGTTGTGACAATACAGATTTTGATAGGAGAGTCATCGATCGAAACGATGCGGTCTGATCCAAGATCGCTTGTCATATTATTTTTTTGTCGGTCAAGGATCATCCCAAGATGTGCAAGTCGATCAAAAATGATTTCGCGGAGTTCTGCGCTATTTTCGCCGATGCCAGCAGTCATAACGACTGCATCTACACGATTAAGCACAGCAAAGTATGCCCCAATTGCTTTTTGAACAGCGTAAGCGTACATATCAATTGCGAGTTCTGCATTCTTGTTTCCTTGATGTGCGGCGTCGATGATAGTGCGCATGTCGCTACTTATTCCTGAAATGCCTAAAAGTCCTGATTGTCGATTCAGAACATCATCCATCTGCTTATACGAAAGATTTTCTTTTCTCATGATATAGGTGACGATTGCTGGATCAATAGATCCACTTCGTGTTCCCATCATTAAACCTTCAAGAGGCGTAAATCCCATGGTCGTATCAACAGATTTTCCGTTTGACACGGCTGCAATACTTCCGCCATTTCCGAGGTGACAGGTGATAATACCCAAGTCGGTTATTCGTCGTCCAATAAGATTAGCTGCTTGTTGCGCTGCATAGCGATGGCTGGTGCCATGCGCTCCATAGCGGCGGATAGCATAGTCTGTGTAGTATCGCATAGGAAGAGGATACATATATGCTTTAGGTGGCATTGTGTGATGAAACGTAGTATCGAATACAAGCGCTTGCGGAATTCTAGGAAAGAGCTTTTGACACGCACGTATGCAGATAACCGCATTAGGGTTATGTAATGGCGCTAATTCAGAACATAGATCGACTTTTCTAATAACTTCTTCATCGACAAGAACGCTTTCGGTAAAATACTCGCCTCCCGAAACAATACGATGACCGCTAGCGTTAATGTCGCTGAGTGAATGAATGGGTGAGTCCTGTCCGTCATTAAGGTATTCAAGGATATGCTCAAGTGCTGTATCTATTGATGCATTTTTAATCGAAATTTGCTTGTGGCCAGAAATGGTAAGAACGGCATCTGGCGATCCAATATGTTCCGCAAGGGCTTTCATAAGGGATGCTTTTTTGTTTGCATCGACAAGCTGACACTTAAGTGTTGAGCTGCCTGCATTGATCACGAGAATATTCATGTACCGAATCCTTTCCAATGGTGCCGCGATAGAAATGGGTGAGGCATTAAACCAAAAGATTAAGTTCTGTATTCGAGTCTGCTCGTTGTTGTGCCAAGATGCTCTGTCCAATTAGTGTGCCATAAGACTATTAGTCGTTTGCACACGAGTCATTTCTCTGTTATCCGTTGTTTCGTTTGACACAGCTATTGAATAACACTATATAAAATAACGTATGATATTAGTCTATTGGAAAAATTGACTATATTTGAGGTGAAGGGGACTAAGTTTGTCCTTGTGTACAGCAATGAAGACTATAAGGATTCATAACGATTAGACAGCAACGAGATTTGTTGTAAATAAGTCTAACAAGACATACGGATTGAATTCCCTTTCATTCACTTGATCAAAACATCTATCTGCTTTGCAATAAAGAAAACGATTCGGATTTTGCCAATGCAAGCGAGATAGAAAAGAGGGTGGTCAAGTGCCGAGTTCCCATTCCGATACAGATGAGACGCAAAGTGAAAAAAATGATCGGATCTATTCCACGATTTTTGCGGAAGAGTTTGAGACTAATCGAGAAAGTGTTTCTGGCTTATCGATGGAATCAACGTCAATGTGGGATAGCCTCGAGCATATGTATTTGATTGCCGCGCTTGAAGAGGCATTTGATGTTGTGTTCGAGCCAGAGGATGTTATTGCATTTGATTCTTTTAAAGCTGGTCGGGATATTCTGCGATCCTATGGTATTGAAATATAAATGAGAGGAACTCCTATGGCCTCTTTATCTGATATTGCTCTTATTGATCCCGAAAACGGCATTATGCATTATCAGGGTCTCATTACGTTTTGCGATGAATTTACAGCAAAAGTAAAACACTCATGCAAGCAATCGCGTCCGCTTGTCTTTGCGTTATGCTCAAATACTATAGGCGGTATAGCGGGATATGTCGCAAGCGTTCATGCGCATATTGTCGTTGCTCTTTTAAGCGATGATATAGGGATAGAGCAATTTAATGATCTTGTAACTGCGTACGTTCCTGATCTTATATGGGCTCCAAAACATCGTACCGATATTATTGGCAATGAGATACGTGCTTTTGAGGCTTTTGGCTATGTACTGATCAACACCCATCTTGATTCTTCCATGCCACTTCATAACGATCTTGCTCTTTTGATGACAACAAGTGGATCTACGGGTAGTCCAAAATTTGTGCGCCAAAGTTATGCGAATCTTCGTTCTAATACAAAAAGTATCATATCGTATCTTGATATTGATGAGCATGAACGAGCTATAACGTCGCTTCCTTTGGAATACGTGTATGGTCTGAGTGTTGTGAATTCTCATCTGCAAGCTGGTGCGTCACTTGTTCTTACCGAAGATGGCGTATGCCAAAAAGAATTTTGGAACCTTATCCATCGGTATGGCGTAACAAGCATGGCTGGTGTTCCCTATACGTATGAATTGCTCTATCGATTGCGTATTGACCGTATGGATCTACCTTCGCTTACAACGTTCACACAAGCAGGAGGTCATCTTGCGCCGATGCTTCAAACGTTTTATGGGACGTACGCGCAACATACGGGACGTCGGTTTTTTATTATGTATGGGCAAGCGGAGGCAACAGCTCGAATGGCATACTTGCCTCCCGATGCGTGCCTGGACAAGATAGGTTCGATGGGTGTTGCGATTCCCGGGGGTCGTTTTGAGCTCATTGATGATGAGAAAAAACGTATTGATAAGAATGATACCGAAGGTGAATTAATCTATTACGGTGAAAATGTTTGTATGGGGTATGCCATATGTCGTGCCGATCTTCAAAAGGCAGATGAGAATAAAGGTGTTCTTCATACAGGTGATGAGGCTATGCGCGATGCAGATGGGTTCTATCGCATAGTTGGTCGAAAAAAACGTTTTATCAAGCTTTGTGGTAAGCGTGTAAGCCTTGAAAGTGTTGATGACATGCTCAGAGCGCGATTCCCTGATGTTGATTGTGTTTCCGGGGGGGACGATACTCAGCTTGTAATCTTTGTCGCATCACCGTGCAATACTTCGCTAATGAAGCATTCGCTTGCAGAACTTCTCCGCATGAACAAAAAGCTGATAACAATTCATTGTGTTGCATCAATTCCTCGTAATGAAGCGGGGAAGATACGCTATTCGGCGCTCAAAGCATTTCTTGATGATCAGGGTTGTTGTTCATGAGACATCAGAGATTTACATATGGCGATATCATTCTTGACACCGTTTCGATACGACCAACTGATATGTTGTCTGACGTCGGCATATGTATTGGCTCGGTCCCGACTCATGCGCGGCGATTTACCCGTATTGATCTTGATTGTTCTGATTTTGAACATGCGGCACAGCTTGCTCAGCGAGGCTATTTCTTTGCAGATCGAAGGATCGATGTGCGCATTGATACACGTCATACGCCTGCTCTGAATCTAAAAGAACGATGTGAATTGCGCATGTGCGACATGAGCGAGATTGATAAAGGTGCGATAGAGCAGATAGCGCTTGAATCATTTGTAATTGATAGTCGCTTTAATTTCATTCCAACATCCGTTGCCCCTACGACAAAGGCTGTACTTTCTCTGTACCTTTCATCGCTTATTTCACAAGGAGCTCAGTGCATTCTTTGCTATCACAAAGCGACGCTTGTTGGATTCATGATTACTCAAGTGTCAGGGAACCGTCTTGATATTCGTCTTGCTGCAGTGCGTGCTGTGTATCGACCATCAGGCGCGGGAATTGATATGTATGCAGCGGCAGTTGAACAGAGCAGGGCTCATGATCTTACAAGTATTCATGGTCTTATTTCTTCTTCAAATACTGCGGTAATGAATATTTATAGTGCATTTGGCGGTCGCTTTATTCACGCGCAGGATTGGTTTTTTGCACGTGAGGGTATAGATCATGAGTGGTAGATGATTTGTATAGCTATACGTAAAGGAGCTGAATGTGAATCATCAATCAGAAGCACTCGAACGCTTCTTCGGAGTTGATCCGTATGGCGTACCACATGCAGAAAAAGTCCAGATGATGCGCGCTCGTTTGTCAGAAGCACTTGTAGATCAGCAAAGACGATGTCCCGCATATGCCTCTCTTCTTAATGTATTTGCTCAAGCAGCAATCCCTGGTGAATATGATACGAATCCGCGTCCTGATGATGCTGATTTGCGTATAGATAACTTCCCTTTTGTCCCTGTCAGGCTTTTTAAATCTCACAGGTTATGTAGTGTCTCCGACAAAGCTGTTAAAAAGGTACTTACCTCGTCAGGCACGTCAGGACAGCAGCGCAGCAAAATATATCTTGATGCGCAGACTATGCAAAATCAAAAGCGTGCGCTTCAGCGGATTCTTCATTCCTTTATTGGACCGCATCGTTTGCCATTGATGATTTTTGATTCGCCGCTTACCTTAAAAGATCGATCAGCTTTTGGTGCCCGTGGAGCGGGGATTCTTGGCTTTAGTGTATACGGATGTGATATTCATTATGCGCTTGATAAATCAATGCATCTCAATCGTGCATCTATCGATGATTTTTTAGATAAGTATGCTGGTCAGCCGATACTTATTTTTGGATATACGTACATGATTTGGCGTTATATTGTCCAAGCTAGTATGGATGCTCATCTTCGGTGGAATTTTGGTCCACAAGCGCAGCTTTTTCATGTAGGTGGTTGGAAAAAACTTCAGGCAGAATCAGTGAGCTCTGATAGTTTTTGTAAAGGGCTATATCAGACGATGGGGATTGCATCTGTTCGCAATTACTACGGCATGGCAGAACAACTTGGTTCAATTTATGTAGAGTGCGAATGCCATCATCTTCATGCATCCGTGTTTTCCGATGTAATTATTAGAGACCCGTTTGACTTTAGCGTACTTAAACATGGACAAGAAGGTTTAGTCGAGGTTATATCGGTACTTCCTCATTCGTATCCAGGTCACTGTTTGCTTACGGAGGATAGAGGAATTGTGCTTGGTGAGGATGACTGCCCATGTGGACGCAAAGGAGTATATTTTTCACTTTGCGGTCGTATAGCGCAAGCCGAATTACGAGGGTGCAGTGATACGTATGGTAAATAGCTTATCAATGAAAGCTAGTCGACAAAATATGGATGTAAATGACGAACGTTGCGGTCCTGTACATATCTACTATGCTGGGCACAATGAAGATCTTGGACACTCTTTTTCTGATGAACCTTTGTGGGATACAAATGTTGATAAAGATGTTGTAGAACAGATCCTAATTTCACTTAATGATCAGCCTGTATGGGGTTTGTTCGACCAGAGAGTTTGCTCGTTCTTTAAAGTATTTTCCCGACTTCTTATGGAGCGAGGTCGATCTTATCCTGATCTTGTTTCATGTGGCTATTTTATTCGTAATGCTCATATGCACTATCTTAAAGAAGCGTATAACGATACGCACCGATGCGGCCGGGGAGTGACGTTCCATATTTCGCCAAGCAATGTTCCTTTAACGTTTGCATATAACTTGTATGCGGCATTGTGCTCAGGGAATTGCTGCATTATCAAAATTCCATCTAGACGGTTTCGCCAGGTGGATCTCTTCATGGAAATTCTTCATGATGCTTTGAAACAATGCAATGATTCAGCTTTAATGCAACGTTTTGCATCCGTACGTTACGCACGTACTGTACGCGAAATAACCGATCTATGTTCCGCTTCGTGTGCCGTTCGTGTTATTTGGGGAGGGGACAAGACTATTGCATCGGTACGAAAAAGCCCCTTAATGCCGCGTGCTTTTGACATGACGTTTTCCAATAGATTTTCGATTGCTGTGCTTGATGCCAAAGTTATACAGAACATGACCGATATTCAGCTTTCTCGGCTCAGCGTTTTGATGTATAACGATACATTTTTATATGATCAGAATGCTTGCTCTTCGCCTCGTTTACTATACTGGATTGGTAATCCTGCAATACAGGTTCAAGCGTCGGATCGATTTTGGGATGTCTTTCATAGATGTGTTGCTCAGCGCTATGATCTTGCGCCAATTATTGCGATTGATAAATGCGTAGCCCTATGTGACTATTCGATTGCTCATAAAGCTCTCAGAGCTGCTCCTGCGCTTGCTAACCTAATCTTTAGAGTCAATGTTAGCAAGCAAGAGCTAACCCCCTCTCTTATCGGTCCTGAGGCCCGAGGTGGATTCTTTTATGAATATGTTGCTCCTGATCTTTCATCACTAGACCGCATTATATCGTCTGCTTGTCAGACAATAACGTATGTAGGGGATAGAGATCTCATTGCAAATTATGTTAAAAAATCAGGATGTCGTGGCGGTGATCGCATTGTACCTGTTGGTCACGCCACCGATTTTTCATTCATTTGGGATGGGTACGATATTCTGCTTACGCTATCTCGAGAGATAGTGGTGCAGTAATGCGTTATCAGATGTTATACGCTTTATGAAAACTATACATGGGGTAGTAGAGAAAGAAGTCTGGTGGGCCCAGCAGGATTCGAACCTGCAACCAAAGGATTATGAGTCCTCTGCTCCACCGTTGAGCTATAGGCCCGTCAACGACAATGAGATAGTATAACGTACTTCTGACTGTTCAGCGTAATTGGTTTTTCTTTTTAACTCTTTTTCTATCTATTAATGCGAATGATGGTAGAAAAGTACGTGGTGGCGAAGGATTTCGAAGAATGCTTCGTTAATCTTTTGTATGTTGGTGTGTGCATACGTATCTTTTTGACTGTCTAATGTTTGGTTATCCTGTGTGGCTGATCTTTTTATCTAAAAAAAGCCGTAATAGCTCTTGAACTGAAGATATGTTCGAGTATAATTTTGCCTTGCGCGTTGAGAGGTTAGCGTATTCCTCGGTAGCTCAATGGCAGAGCATTCGGCTGTTAACCGAAGGGTTGTAGGTTCGAATCCTACCCGGGGAGCCATTGATTATCATTTGGACCGGCTATATGCCGGCCCGATTTTTACCGGGCGTTTGGCGCAGTGGGAGCGCGCTTCCCTCACACGGAAGAGGTCGCTGGTTCAAACCCAGCAACGCCCACCATAGTTTATCCTGTTCACCCTGCACCTTGTGCGGGGTGATTTTCTTTTTATGACTTCATGTTGTTATTAACATGCATCCATCATGAGTACGCTAGCTTTGCTTCTTGTTTGATCGAGCTGTTTTCGTTGGCGGATGGTTTTGGCATGTTTTGCATTGTGCATGATGTAACTAGCTACAACTAAATCGATAGGTCTTTAATCTTTGGTTTCTTTCTAATCGTTAAAGCACGTTATATATTGATTATGGCAGAAGCGGAATCGGGGGGCCGCTTCTGCGGCTTTGCCTTTAGAGTCTTTCTAGCAATGCAGTTCATCCCCCCGGGTTATCATTCAATAGTTCTTTTTTACCTATATCATCGCTGTTTGCCTAATTATGCAATCGGTTACAATACTGATATGAAATTTAAGAAGTACATCCCTAATTTAGCAGCGCGCCTATGTATAGTGTGCGTGTTTGCATGGAATATGTCCTGTGCGATCTCTTTTATTATTGACCCCTCGCAAGGGACAGTGGGCTATGAACTAAGCGGTGTGGGAGCAATTGCGGCTATTCGAGGCATGGGGGTAATTATGCTCATGTGGAATATTTCCTACATCCCACTTATATATAGACCGTCTCGCTTTCGCTGCATGTTCGTAGTCGTGATTATCCAGCAGCTTATTGCTGTTGCAGGCGATATGTATGTCGTGTTATTTGATGCATCATCTGCATCAATGCTATATGACTCTGTTACGCGGTTTCTCATGTTTGATATTGCAGGAATCGTTCTGCTTATAATTTCATATTTTCTATCAAGGAAGCATGACTGACACAAAGCATATGCGCAATTGCCTTGTATTAGTCATGCTTGCAGATATGTTAGGAAGCATGAACGACGGTAAGCGTGTAACCCTGTTGCTCATTGGTAAAAGGCGCTAGGAGATTTTGTACAACATCGTCCGCATGATTCTCTGCAGTTTCAAGCATTGTTGTCTGGTCAACTTTATCATGTACATCATCTTTTGCAGCGCTGAGCGCTTGGGCGGTATCCATTTTATTATCCCAGTTGGTAAGTGCAAAACTTTGATCGTAGAACTCAATACTATCAGGGTCGATTGAAATTGACTGAATGCTTGCTTGGGGAAGCGTCACGGTAATTGTTTTTCCTTCGACGGTGACGGTTGTCTGTGATAAATCAACGCCTGCTTTGACGGTTGCGTTGTAAACCATATTGAATTCTTTTTGATCAATAAGAGGAATCGATCCGCTTGCGTAATGAATAAGTCCTCTATAGTTGAGCTGGTCAGTTGCGAGATCGCTGCATTCTGTTAGCTCTGTCTGAATCGCTGTTGATGTTATCGTTGGCTGTTTGGATTGGTTAACGTTGACGCCGCACATATAACCGCCAACAAATAATGCGATGGCTATAATGAGGATAACGATCCATTTTATAAGATGTTTCATTAAAGAGCTCTTTCCCTTAGCGTCTCTGTGATGATTCGTAATCAACTTTAGTAATTGTACTCGTTGTTGGCATATAGCATGCGTCATCCTCGAATAATCATGCGGCGAATATGCTGTTAGAAATGGATGATACAGGTGCGCGAATGGATCAAACATCGGTAAACCGTTGCAAAGGAGTATGTCGGTGA
This sequence comes from Eggerthellaceae bacterium UBA5808, assembly GCA_002417975.1. Lineage (GTDB taxonomy): Bacteria > Actinomycetota > Coriobacteriia > Coriobacteriales > Eggerthellaceae > UBA5808. The sequence goes on along the minus strand of DIDE01000057.1, from coordinate 24,495 downwards.
ACGTTGCGATTGTTACAGGTGCATCATCAGGAATTGGTACCGCATTTGCTCAGCGGATTGATCATCGTGGCGATGTGGATGAAATCTGGCTTATTGCGCGTCGAAAGAATCGTTTAGAGGATCTTGCTGCTTCGCTTATTGTTCCGGCTTATGCTATTTCACTTGATCTAACGAGTCAGACAGATATTGATACGTTTGATGCTTTGCTTAAGCGCAAAAAACCGACCGTTCGCTATCTTGTCAATGCGGCAGGATTAGGTTGCATTGGGTCTATCGATACGCTTTCTAACCAAAGTCAGTCGATGATGGTTGATTTGAATTGCCGTGCATCGATTGAGCTTACGACGCTCGTTCGCCCCTATTTGAGCAGAGGATCACGCATATTGGAAATTGTGTCCTGTGCTGCCTTCACACCACTTCCATATTTTGGCGTATATGCTGCAACAAAAGCGTTCATGCTTTCGTATACTCGCTCTCTCCGCTGGGAGCTACATGGTACGGGAATTCGTATAACAGCGGTATGCCCTGCGTGGGTGAAGACGGAATTCATTGAAAAAGCTCAATCAACTGATTCAAGCGCAATCCGTCATTTCCCTTTTGCGCAAAGGCCGGACGTTATCGCACGTCGAGCTCTTAGTGCTAATACGTGTCATTTTGCTGTTGCGTGCTGCTCTTTGACATCATTTCTTTTGAGAATTGTTGGAAAGTTTTTACCCCATTGCATAACGATGGCAGGGTGGGAGGGTATCCGCAGATTGTGAAGTGCGAGATAAGGGGCTTGCACTTTCATAAAATGTCTCCTATAATTTCGCTTTGCGCTTGGTGGGTGTAGTTCAGTTTGGATAGAACGCCAGATTGTGGCTCTGGAGGTCGTCGGTTCGAGTCCGATTACCCACCCCAGCGCAAAATAAAAAGCTTGCAGCAATTGACTTGGTGTTTTACAATAGCTCAGCATTCTTTTTATGCACCGTTAGCTTAGTTGGTAGAGCAGGGGACTCTTAATCCCAAGGTCCGGCGTTCGAGTCGCCGACGGTGCACCATCTAGTTATATTTCGGGCAGCGCGTAGGCGTTGCCCGTTTTTTATATCTGCAGCTGATAGCTTGATACGTTTACGTGAATGTTGCTGGGATATGGTGAATGTTTAAGTGCTAATGAGTTGATATATAAAATCAGGATCGGAATGTTGCTCATCGGCTTAATACGTACAAATGAGGATTGATACGTATGATGCGCATGCGCGTATCTGCCAGGTGGTGTTACACTCATATTCTGTCTTTTTGAAAGTATGATCGCATTACATCTAACGTAGCAGGAGTTTTGTCTATGCAAGGACAAGCAGAATCAACGATTACGCCCTCTCACTCGAAGCCTTATGTTCGTGCACATTTTTCGAGTCAATTTGCATTTGTGCTTGCGGCAGCGGCGAGTGCTGTTGGTTTAGGTAATTTATGGCGTTTTCCTTACTTGGCAGCAAAGTACGGTGGTGGAGCGTTTCTTATAACGTATTTAGCGTTGGTCCTTACCTTTGGATTTACGCTCATGCTTATTGAGGTTGCTATCGGACGACATACAGGATTGAGCGCTATTCATGCATTTCGTGCGTTGAGCAAGCGTTTTGCATTCATTGGTGTCATAGAATCAATTGCTCCGATTATTATCATTTCGTATTATTGCGTTATTGGCGGTTGGATCCTTAAGTACCTAATTGAATACGTCCAGGGTGCTGGTTCGATTATTGCAACTGATACATTTTTTAACGGATATATATCCCAATCGATTGAGCCTATTGTGTATTGCAGCATTTTCGCTTCGATAACGATGGTGATCGTTGCTTCGGGTGTTAAAAAGGGAATTGAGCGTCTTAACAAGATCTCGATGCCCTTACTTATTATTTTAAGTGTCTTTTTATCGATATACGTCATGCTGCAACCTGGAGCGATTGACGGACTGTCTTATTATCTTATTCCTGATATGGATCGATTTGGCTTTGGAACAATTGTTGCTGCGATGGGGCAAATGTTTTTCTCGATGTCACTCGCATCAGGTGTCATGATCACCTACGGAAGCTATATGAGTAAAAAGGATGATCTGACACATAGCGTTAGCCAGATTGAAATTTTCGATACTTTGGTGGCGTTTTTAGCTGGACTGATTATAGTGCCGTCGGTGTTTGTTTTTTCGGGTGGTGAGGCAAGTGCGATGAGTGCGGGACCTGGTCTGATGTTTGTTACGCTTCCTAAAGTATTCCTGTCGCTTCCCTTTGGAGAAATTATAGGCTTCTGCTTTTTTGCGCTTGTTCTTTTCGCGGCTATAACAAGTTCGGTATCCATAGCAGAAGCGGTCATCTCGATATTTGGTGATGCATTCCGGTGGTGGCGCAAAAAAAGTGTTGCTGTCGTATGGATTGGAATTTTGCTAATCTCTATGCTCCCATCCCTCGGGTATGGTGCATGGAGTTCGGTGACCTTTGCAGGTTTAACGATTCTTGATCTTATGGACTTTTGCGTCAGCTCGGTTCTCATGCCGCTTGGTGCCCTCCTAACGTGCATTATGCTTGGCTGGTTTGTGGGTCCTCAAGTTATTGTTAATGAAGTTGAACAGTCTGCGCCCTTTAAACGGAAGCGTCTGTTTCTCGTCATGCTTAAATGGGTGTCACCAGTATTCCTTGTTGTTATTTTGGTCTCTAGTTGTTTGAATACATTTGGTTTGATATCGATATAAGCATATGATCAATTGAGTTATATGTAGGTGGCCGGTATTGGCATATATTCATGTATGAGTTGATAGCGTGCCAGTTGGAGGCGATATGCTTTTTATACTATCAGGCGATGTGCAAATTGGTAAAACGCGCTGGCTTGAATCGCTTACCGATGAATTGTTGTCCCAGTCTATTCCTGTTGCTGGCGTTCTTTCTCCTGGTGACTGGCGCGAAAATGAGCCAGAAGGCGATGGGCCTGTTGTAGGCGATGACGGCATTGAGCGTTATAAACTTGGCATCAATGTTCGGTTTTTGCCACAAGGGGCTACTATTCCGTTTGCTCGTTGGTGCGGATGTTCAGATAGTAGTGCTGGATGCACTCAAAGTCGATCCGCTCATTTATCGTGGAATATTAACGATCAAGCTATTGGACGTGTGAATACGTTTTTTGATTCGCTTGAATCTTCAGTGACAGACGATAATTGTCAAGATATGACTATGACATCAACTCCAGAGAAACAAGGACTGCTCGTCGTTGATGAGCTGGGTCAGCTTGAACTTATTCGCAATGGTGGTTATGTATCGGCGATGCGCATGCTTGAAAAAGGTCCGAGTGCTCGTTTTCCTCATGCGCTTATTGTTGTTCGTTCATGGCTTCTCGATAGCGCTCGTGAACATTTTAAGTTATCCTGGCCTGATTGCTGCGTGATTGCTCCTAGCGATGATGCTCGTCAGACCATTAAGGCGTATTGCGGTGCAAAGTGATATGAACACTCATCCGGACGATACCCATATCATATGCATTGATGTTGGTGGTACGAAAGTGCGTGGAGCCTGCGTATCAATCTCACCTTTAACTTTACATGATATTCCGCGTATTGATCATGTTCAAACTGTTCCATCAGATGCTTTGCAAGGAGGCGAACGGCTATATCGTCGTGTGGTTGCTCTCATTCACGATTTGATAGATCAGTGTTCATGCTTAATCGATGGTATTGCTGTTGATACGACAGGTGGCACAGATCCTCATACCGGCGTGGTTGTTATGAAGAGTACGCTGCTTCCTGGATGGGGAGGTACAGATCTTCGATGCGACCTTGAACATGAGTTTTCGCTTCCTGTGGTAACGCTTGGAGATGTGCAGGCTCATGCCCTTGGCGAAGCTCGGTGGGGTGCAGCGCGCGGAGATCGTTGTGCGCTTGTTGTTGGTGTAGGTACGGGATTAGGTGGTGCTCTGATCGTGGATGGTCATGTGCTACTTGGAGCTCATGGCGTGGCGGGTGAGATTGGACATATGTTTCATCCTGCAGCTATAAAGCGTCGTTGTTCATGCGGACGCTATGGCCATATCGAATCAATTGCAGCTGGTGGAGCCATTGCTGAGATCTATCAGGGCTTGTCAAAGCAGGATCCAGGTTTTAATACTTTGCTTGATGCTCAAGAAGTTGCGCGTCGTGCAGAAGGCGGCGAAGGTCATGCTATCTCTGTCATTCAGTCAGCAGGTAAGGCATTGGGCGAAGTACTTGCTACCTGTTCTCATATGTTTGATCCTGAGCGTATTATCCTTACTGGTTCAGTAAGCGAGGCTGGACCGATATGGCGTCATGCACTTGAAGAAGGGTATCGTTCTCAGCTGTTAGTTTCGTCCGCTGATGTCCCGTTATGCGATGCGCGGCTCGGCTCATATGCTCCACTATATGGCGCTGCTGCATTCTTTGCGGATGTACATATGCGGTGATGCAGCCTGTAAATATAGTCGAGAGCTGGAGTACACTTACATAGTTGGATTGTGACTCAACACTATGTACCATGTTGAGTCGTTCAATGAATGATTGCTATTGAAACGATGAATCCGCGTATATGAGCTTCATCTTTTGTATACTTATCTATAAATGAATGCGATAGATCGTCCTCTCGTCACTTCTGCAGATGGGAGTTGTGCTGCATTTTTTGTAATGTAGCCGTTAGCGGAATATCGATACATGTCGGCTTGTTTTATCTTTACGTTCAATCAGCTGATATATACGACGAAAAGGCGGTACGAGAACGTTGATCATGCAGATCGAACACGTGTCCAAATCTTTTGGATCGCGTGAGTTATATAAAGATGTCACGCTTAGGTTAGAAAAAGGGGATCGTCTAGCGCTTGTTGGTCCTAACGGAGCTGGCAAAACGACTCTTCTTAAAATTATTACCGGTATTGATACTCCTGATGGAGGCCGAATCCTTTTTTCGAAAGGGGCAACGGTTGGCTATCTTGCCCAGGAAGCTATCGAGATGGGCGATCGGGCAATCTACGATGAAGTTGTATCGAGCCAGCATGAAGTCATAGAGGCTGAGCAAAGATTACATGAGCTTGAGGAAAAGCTTGCTTCTAACCCTTCGCAGCAAGATTTGGATGCGTATGGGCGGGCGAGTGATGCATTTGAGCGTATGGATGGCTACACGCTTGAGTCTCGCGTGCGAAGTGTCCTTTTTGGTCTTGGGTTTGGCGAAAAAGATATGCAACGATCGGTAACGGAGTATTCCGGTGGTTGGCAGATGCGTATTGCCCTTGCTAAACTTTTAATTCGTAATCCAGATGTTCTACTACTTGACGAACCAACAAACCATCTTGATCTCGAAAGCGTTCGATGGCTTGAAGGTTTTCTGCGTAGCTATCGTGGAACAATTATTGTAGTAAGCCATGACCGAGAATTCATGAACAACGTGGTTGATCGCGTTGCAGAACTCGATCAAGGTGGTTTGATTGTTTATAAGGGTAATTACAATGATTATCTTCGTGAGCGTGCTGAACGTCTTGAGGAACTACGTGCAAAAGCTGCAAAGCAGCAAGCTGATATTGCGCATATGGAAGCGTTTATCGAAAAATTCCGCTATAAGGCAACAAAAGCGCGTCAGGTTCAGGATCGTGTGCGTAAGTTAGAAAAAATTGATCGTATTGTTGTTCCAGAGCAGAAGAAAACTGTTCACTTTAATTTTCAGCAACCGCCTCGTACGGGTGATCTTGTTGTTGAATTAAACGATATTCGGAAGGCATACGATGACAACGTTATCTATGATCATTTTGACCTTTCAATGTATCGTGGCCAAAAAGTTGCTCTTGTTGGACCTAATGGTGCAGGAAAATCTACGCTTCTAAAAATGATTGCGGGAGTATCAAAGCCTGATTGCGGCACTATATCGTATGGGACGCATGTAACTAAGACGTACTTTGCTCAGCATCAGCTCGAGGAACTCGATCCATCTAAGACAGTATTCGAAGAACTCGATGGGGCTGCGCCTGGATGGACTATGTCGCAAGTTCGAACATTGCTCGGTGCATTTTTGTTTATTGGTGACGATGTAGAAAAACGTGTTGCAGTGCTATCTGGCGGCGAGAAATGTCGTCTTGCTCTTGCTAAAATGCTTGTTGCACCTCGCCCTCTTTTATGCCTAGATGAACCAACTAACCATCTTGATATTGCGAGTGCAGACATTCTTGAGCAGGCACTTACTTCGTTCGAGGGAACAATTCTTCTTATTACACATGACCGTCATCTCATTAATGCTGTTGCCAATCGCATTATTGAAATTAAAGATGGTAAAGCTACGGTGTTTGATGGCGACTACGATTATTACCTGTATAAAACCGGTCAAAGTGACACGGATTCGAGCCATGGATCAACTTCGGATGAACATCGTTCTGGTAAACGAGGACATGCTCCTGGTCGTGCTTCCGATGCTTCGGGGAATGCTCAAACTTCTTCGAATAGCCAAACGAGTGGATCACCTAAAACCAAGGAACAGAAACGCCAGGAAGCGCAAAAGCGTAACAAAGCCTATGCGGCCCTTAAAGATCAGCGCAAGCGTGTTAAGCAACTTGATCGGCAGATGGAACGTGATAATGCCCGTATGAAGGAATTGCTTGCGCAGCTTGCCGATCCTGATTTTTATACGTCTGAGAGTGGAACAAGCGATGTAATTGCCGAGCATGCTAAGCTCAAATCAAAGATTGAAAAGGAAGAATCCGAATGGATGAAGCTTTCTGAGCAGATCGATTCGGTAATGAAAGACCAGGGGTGAACGTCTCTCTATGTCAATTAATGTTGTGCTGTTTGAGCCAGAAATTCCGCAGAATACGGGTAATATTGCACGCACTTGTGCGTGCACGGGTGCGACGCTTCATCTTGTTGAACCCATGGGATTTCGTCTAACAAAACACTTTGTGGGGCGCTCTGGCATGGATTATTGGGATCGCGTTAACGTGGTTCGTTGGTCTTGCACTAAGGAATTTCTTGAAGCTCACGGACATGATGATTTACATCTTTTTACCTCACATACGACTCATGTCTATTCTGAGGCAACATATGCTGATGATACTTATTTGATTTTTGGCAGGGAGAGCAGGGGAATCGATACCGATATTCTTACTACGTATCAATCATCGTGCGTGCGTATTCCTATGGCTGAAGGAAATCGAAGCTTGAACTTATCTAATTCAGTTGCGATTGGCGTATATGAAGTATTGCGTGGCTCAGCATTTAAGGGAATAAGTTGAGGATGTATCGGGTATACTAATATTATGAGTCAAACACAGATTGCTTATTACATATGCAGTATTCTCTGCTTTATTCCTGCCATCATCTGTCATGAGGTGATGCATGGTTATGCGGCGTATCGTTTGGGAGATCCGACCGCTAAAAATGCTGGCCGACTGTCTCTGAATCCAATTAAACATATTGATCCTTTTGGCACAATCATTTTGCCGCTTATTCTTATGGTTATGAATGGGCCTATTTTTGGTTATGCCAAGCCTGTTCCATATAATCCATCGTATTTTAAGAATAAACGTCGCGGTGATCTGATCGTTGGTCTTGCTGGTCCACTTGCTAATCTGTTGCTTGCATTTTTAGGTGCAATTGTTGCATGGATTTTGTATCCTGCTGCACAGTCTGGTCTGCTAGCGAATACCTTTTTCAATTATTTCTATCTTTTATTTTTGCCGTATTTTACTTTGATCAACCTATATTTGATGTTTTTTAATTTGCTTCCTGTTCCGCCGCTTGATGGCTCGAGCATTTTTGCTTTTATCTTGCCTGAGCGATTTTTGCCCAAGTATTATCAAATTGAACATTATGCAATGCCCGTATTGCTCATTATCTTGTTTGTTCTTCCGTATATATGCAATGTCGATATAATCGGTGTGTATCTCAATTTTGCTGCAGGTGGATTTGCTAATTTGATTTTCCCCTTTACGGTTGTTGGATCGTAGTAAGACTGGTTTGGCCGTTGAGCTACTTGTCCTTAGGTACGTTGAGAGTGCGTCTGCACGAAATTTTAATCAAGTACATTGTTGTGCAAGATACGGTATGTGGATGTAATGAATGGGCTGTCATGGTGCAGGTGCGCTGGAGATTATTAAGCAATGCATCAGATAGTAAGTTAAGAAAGTTATAAAAGGAGTTGTCATTTATATGGCAGAAGCTGAGAAAAAGGTTATTCTGACAGGCGATCGTCCGACAGGAAGATTGCATATCGGCCATTATGTTGGCTCTTTACAGGATCGCGTTAAGCTTCAGAACTCTGGTTCGTTTGACGATGTGCTGATCATGATTGCGGATGCTCAGGCTTTAACTGATAATGCAGATAATCCTGATAAAGTTCGTGAGAGCGTTATTGAAGTTGCGCTTGACTACCTTGCTTGTGGTATCGATCCTACGAAGTCGACCATTTTTATTCAGTCACAGATTCCTGAGCTCTTTGAGCTTACTGCCTATTATATGGATTTGGTTTCTCTTGCTCGTGCGGAACGCAATCCAACGGTTAAAGCTGAAATTAAACAACGTGGATTTAATGGCGAAGTCCCAATGGGCTTTTTGGCGTATCCCATTAGCCAAACTGCCGATATTACTGCATTTAAAGCTAATACAGTACCTGCTGGCGAAGACCAGGAACCAATGCTTGAACAAGCACGTGAAATTGTCCGTAAATTTAATACAACGTATGGTGACGTACTTGTAGAGCCAGAGGTACTTTTGCCAAGCAGAGAAGCGTGCAAACGTCTTCCTGGCACTGACGGCAAAGCAAAGATGAGCAAATCGATTGGTAATTGCATTTATCTTTCGGATTCTGCCGAGACTGTTGCGAAGAAGATTCGTGGAATGTATACCGATCCAACTCATCTACAGGTTAAGGACCCGGGAAAGATTGAGGGCAACACGGTATTCACCTATCTTGATGCATTCTGTGATGATCGTTTCTTTGCTGAATATCTTCCTGAATATGCCAATCTTGAAGAGATGAAGGATCATTATCGTCGTGGTGGCTTAGGCGATGTTAAGTGCAAGAAATTCCTTAATCGTGTGCTCGAGGAAACCCTAGAACCTATTCGGACACGTCGTCACACGTATGAACAGGATATTCCTGGCGTGTATGACATGCTTGCTGCGGGAAGCGCTTATGCCGAATCAATTGCTGCTCATACGCTTTCCGAAGTTAAGGACGCTATGCGCATTAACTATTTTGATGATGCCAGTCTTATGCACGAACAGATTGACCGTTACGCGGACCGCTGATCGTGTCATATCGCGTTCGCATAGAAAGTTTTGAAGGACCCTTTGACCTTCTTCTTTATCTTGTAAGTAGAAAGAAGGTTGATATCGGGGGAATTTCAATTAACGAAATCACTGAGCAATACTTAGCCGAGATCTCCCGTATGGAAGATCTCGATCTGGATGTTGCAAGCGATTTTCTTCTCGTTGCATCAACGTTGCTTGAGCTTAAAGCTGCAAGCCTTATCCCAAAGCCACCGTCAGATGTCGAAGAGGAATTCCCTCAGATTGCGCCAAGTGAGGTCCGTGATATTCTTGTCGAGCGGCTCCTTACGTATAAGCAGTATAAAAGTGCATCGCAATCGTTATATCGACGCTATATAAGTGAAGGTCGTATCCATATACGTCCGTTTGGTCCTGATGTATCGCTTCTTACGTTAATGCCTGATTATCTTGAAGGTGTTAGGCTCGACGATATAGCAATGCTATGTGCGGCTGCCTTAGGTCGTCGTGAACAATTCCTTCTTGATAGTGATCATATTGCCGTCAAACCTATCCCTGTGGAATCATTTGTTAGCTCGATATATGATCAGCTACATCATGCTAAGCGTCTTCATTTTTCTGATCTTGTCGATGCAAACGCTCGTAAGCCGATTATTGTTGTCAATTTTCTTGCTGTTCTTGAACTTTTTAAACGTGGCATGATTGATGTTGAGCAGGATCAGCGTTTTGGCGATATCGCGCTTTCGTACATTGAGGGAAGCGGAGATTTACTGTTGGATAAGGAAACTCCTATTACTAGTGTCGATGAGGAGAATCAATAATGTTTGCAGGTCTACAACGCGAGCAGCTCGGAGCAGCAATTGAAGCAATGCTTTTTATCACCGATGAGCCCGTTTCTACTATTACGCTTGCTGATATGCTTGAAGTTGAACCTGCCGATGTCGAAGTAGCATGTGTGGATATTCGAGCTAAGCTCGAAGAAGATGAAAGTGGCATTCAACTTAGAGAAGTTGCAGGTGGTTGGCGTCTTTGCACTCATCCAGCGTTTCATGAGTTACTTGAACGTTATGTTGTTTCGTGGGATACGCGAAAACTATCTCAGGCCGCTCTTGAGACGCTTTCTATTGTTGCCTATACGCAACCTATAACACGTGCTGGTGTTGCTTCTGTTCGTGGCGTGAATTCTGATAGCTCAATTAATTCACTGGTTGAAAAAGGCCTTATTAAAGAGGCTGGATCTGAAGATACACCAGGTAATCCGATGCTTTATGCGACCACGCGCTCGTTCTTAGAAAAGTTTGGATTGCGCTCATTGGATGATCTCCCATCTCTCGAAGATTTTGCTCCTGATGAAGCCACTAAACGCCTTATTACTGAGCGTCTGTCAGCTACACACGTAAGCGATGCCCATGATAGTAATAAACAACCTGGTGAAAGCGAAGAATCGACACTTCTTATCGATGTTGATGATTTATCGGATCGTGCAGATCAAATGAGCGAGCAGGCTCTTGGCGATGCAATTGCTCAATCTTCGGGTGTTGTTGATAAGATTGATTTCGACGATCTCCAGTTTGAGGAATAACGATGGGAAACGTTTCATCGGATGCAGATACAAATGGCGAGCGTATTGTCCCAATGCGTTTGCAAAAATTTCTAGCTCGCGCTGGTGTTGCGAGTCGTCGTGGTTCCGAAAATTTAATGACGGCTGGACGCGTTAAAGTGAATGGGATTGTCATTACGGAGCTTGGATCCAAGGTAGATCCGCTAATTGATGAAGTTACAGTTGACGATATTCCTGCTCATATTACGGATACCTCTACAACGCTTGCACTTAATAAACCCGTTGGATATCTGACAACGATGTCAGATCCATTTGATCGTCCGTGCGTTGCTGACCTTGTTCCTGTTACTGATCATCCAGGACTTTATCCTATTGGACGTCTTGACGGCGATACAACAGGACTTCTGCTTTTTTCTACTGACGGACAACTTGGGAATGCTCTCTTACACCCTCGTCATCATGTATCTAAGACGTATGAGGCAACAATCGAGGGCATGCTTAATCGCAAAACTATTCATCGCTTAGAGGCTGGTATCACGCTTACTGATGGGATGACGGCTCCTGCTCGTGTTTCGGTCATCGAAAAAGGTAAGCAAAACAGCATTGTTAGAATTTCTATTCACGAAGGTCGCAATCGTCAGGTCCGTCGTATGTTTAGAGCAGTAGGCCATGATGTATGTGCCCTTAAGCGCATTTCTTTTGGTCCTATACAGCTTGGTTCGCTCGAACTGGGGCATTGGCGACTGCTTAATTCGCAGGAGACAACTGCGCTTGATGAAGTAGTACAACGAAGCATGCTAAAATAATTCTATAGTTACGGAATGTATATGCGTCCCTCGTAGTAAAGCGTATATATTGTGCGGAAGTATATTATGCGCAAGGACACGTATGTAGGTGCATTTTATCAATGTGCAATGATTGAGTAAGCTAGTGAAAGGGTATATCCGTGAAGGAGACAGAGTCTATGCGTATTGCAGTGGTCGGGTTAGGGCTTATCGGTGCGTCGTTTGCCGCTTCCTATCGCGCTGTTTATCCGCAGGGATATCTGATTGGTGCGGATTCATCAGCTGACACTCGAAAAATTGCGCTTGACCGTGGATGGGTAAACCAAACGTTTACTCCTGATGATCCAGCATTTGCGACAGAATGTCTAAATTGTGATGTCGTGCTTCTTGCTTTGCCAGCCGCCGCTGCGCGACCTTATTTTGAAATGCTTAATGAAATTGGCTATCAAGGTATTATTACGGATACGGCATCGACGAAGCATCGAATTTGCGAGGATGCGCAGGAAACACTCGGCGATACGTCTCTATTTATTCCAGGTCATCCTATGGCTGGTTCGGAAGTCAATGGTATTGAGGGTGCGCGCTTGGATCTCTTTAAAGGTGCCCATTGGATTCTTTGCCCTGATGAACATACACAGCCTGATAAGTATGCAAAGCTGCATGCTCTTTTGACAGGTATAGGTGCGCGTGTGGTTTCGCTTCCGCGTGATCAACATGATGCTGCAGTGGCTGTAGTGAGCCATGTTCCTCATATTATTGCTGCATCACTTGTTGAACTTGCGAGTGATCATGCGCGTGGCCATCGATCTTTGTTCCGCCTTGCTGCAGGTGGCTTTAAAGATTCGACGCGTATTGCTGCTGGTTCGCCCGAGTTATGGTGCGGAATTACGTTTGATAACGCTCAGGCAGTTCGTGATGGGTTGGAAGAAATTGAAGGGATCATTGATCGTTATAAGCAGGCGATTGAGCAGGATGATCGAGCAACGCTTACCGATCTGCTTAGCGCTTCAGCGCGCACGCGTCGTTCACTTCCTACCTCATGGATTCCGTCATCGGATAATTTATTAGAAGTTCGTATCCCTATGGAGAATCGTCAAGGCGTTGTCGCAGAAGTGACGACGATTGCGAGTCGGGTAGGTTGTAATATCCAATCAATCGAAATAGATCATATTACTGCTGATTCTGCGGTGTTGAGCCTTATTCTGACGGATGAGGGAGATGTTGGACAGCTTTCATCTAACCTTATCAATGCTGGATTTACCGTATCGTTTTCGCCTTTGAGTGCAAAGGAGTAGTGTAATGGATTCGGAACAACATATAACTGCTATTAACCCGTTGGCTGGTCCTCTTGATGGAAGTATACGGGTACCAGGGGATAAATCAATTTCTCATCGTGCCGTGCTCTTTTCGGCGATGGCTGAAGGAACGTCGCGTATATCAGGCCTTCTTGATTCAGGTGATGTACGTTCGTCAATTCACGCCGTTCAGCTTTTGGGCGCTCATGTTAATCTCGAAAAACAGGTTGATGGTAGTCTTGCGGGCGGTATTACTGGATGGGGCATGCGTGGCCCTATCCAACCTGATTGTGAAATTGACTGTGGAAATTCGGGAACGACGGTACGCTTGCTCATGGGCTTAATTGCGCCGTGGGACATTACTGCTTGTTTAACAGGTGATGCTTCGTTATGTCGTCGACCGATGCGTCGTATTGTCGCACCGCTTATGAAGATGGGTGTGCACTTTGATCCTCTTGGGTGCGAAACGTTGCCTATAACCGAGCACGGATCTCGTGCGCTTCATGCGATTACGTATGAATCTCCAATGGCATCGGCGCAGCTTAAGACAGCAGTGCTTCTTGCGGGGCTTGGAGCACATGGTGTGACAACGGTTAACGAACCTGCGCCTTCAAGAAATCATACCGAGCTTATGTTACCTGAGTATGGCGCAACGACAACGGCAGGCTATCGAACCGCATCCGTTCACGGTCCATGTGTTCTCCAGGCTAAAGAAGTCAATGTTCCTGGTGATCCATCTTCTGCAGCTTTTCTTGTGTGTGCCGCACTTCTTAAATCTGGAAGTAGCTTACAAATTGAGGATGTAAGCTTGAATACTGCCCGCATTGGTTTTGTGCGCACATTAGAGCGTATGGGTGCTGACATATCGGTTCAACGAACAGGAATTGCAGGTAAAGAACCGTATGGAATAATTTCGGTTCGTTATTCTGATGAACTGCGTGGTTGTGAAGTTCCAGCTGAAAAGCTTGCTTCGGTGATTGATGAAGTTCCTGTTTTGTCATTGGTTGCTGCTCATGCAAAGGGCGTAACGGTTTTTCGCCATGTTAATGAATTAAAGATTAAAGAATCGAATCGCCTTGCGGCCATTATCGAAGGTCTCGATCAGCTTGGCATTCAAGCTTGGATTGACGGAGATGATCTCTATATCGAGGGACGTCCTGATTGCGCTCAACCTTCCGATCTTGTATTTGATGCACATAATGATCATCGGCTTGCAATGACCTGGTCTCTTGTTGGTCTTTGTGGATCGTCTTCTGTTCACATTATTGGTTTTGAATCAGTTGCGATCAGTTATCCTACTTTTCTTGAGACGATCCGGGGGTTAACTGCATGATCATTGCTATCGATGGTCCATCGGGAGCGGGTAAATCGACTGTTTCAAAAGAGGTTGCTAAGCGTCTGGGGTTTTCTTGCTTAGACACGGGTGCAATGTATCGATCGGTTACGTGGATGGCACTTGCAAATCATGTTGACCTTGACGATGCAGATGCTTTGTCAGCACTTGCACGCGATAACGCTATAACTTTTGGCCGTATTCCCGGAGATCCGATGCCACATACTGTTTATATTCATGGTGCTGATGTTACAAAAGCTATTCGTTCGCGTGAAGTTGATCATGCGGTGAGTCGAGTATCCGCGGTTTCTGGCGTTAGAGACGCAATGCTTATACAACAGCGACGTATGGGAATGCAAGGAAACTACGTGATTGAAGGTAGAGATATAGGTACGGTTGTATTTCCTGATGCCGATCTTAAGATATTCCTTACAGCGAGCGATGATGAACGTGCCCGTCGTAGAGTTGTACAGAATCGGGCTCGAGGTGTTGGATCGACTGATTTTGCTTCTATTCGGGCTGATCTATGCAAACGTGATCAAGATGATTCGTCACGGGCAATAGCAGCGCTTAAACCTGCTGATGATGCTTGCCGTCTTGATTCGACTGATATGTCGATGCAACAGGTTATTGATACGATCTGTCAGCGTGCGCAGTGTGTGGACCGGAAAGGTGTTGTGCAATACGATGTTTCTTAGTCGTGAACAGATGTGGGATCTTCCTTTAGGAGGATCTAAGGCAAAAACGGAACGACATATTACTCATTGGTGCGGCAATATATTCTACGTACTCTTTGGGATTATGGCAAAAGTTGGGTTTCGCTTTAGCGTTATAGGAAGAGAACATTTGCGCGCATTCAAAGAGGCGGGCGAAGGGGTAGTGGTTATTAGTAATCATTCTTCCTATCTTGATGTTGTATTTTTGTATCTCAGTGCACGGCTTAAACAGTGGATTCGCTTTATGGCGCGCGACACACTTTTTGACACAGGTGGTGGACTAGGTGGGCAGATCTTTGCTCGTGTTGGCGCGTTTCCTGTTAAACGTGATAGCGCTGATCGTGCTTCAATTCGCCGCGCGACGCATATGCTCCGTGATGGCGAAGTTGTTGGCATTTTTCCCGAGGGAACGCGACGGGGAAAGGGCAGCTCAAAGCTTGAGCTTCACGCAGGTGCTTCTCTTATTGCAAAAATGGGTCATGCAGCAATTCTGCCATGTGCATTGGTTAACGTTGGGTCAATCAAGAAAAAAGGTGGACGCATTCATTTTAACCACGTTAAAGCGATATACGGTACGCCGTTTGAGTTTTCGTCGTTTTCGTTTGTGCCAAAGGAAGATCGTTTAGAGGCATGCACGTGGTATGCGATGCGCGAGTGCTTTGCATTGGTCCAGGATTTGCCTGCATCTCAAGTCGATATGAAGGCGTTGTTCCCTGATACAAAAGATTACCGTGAGGTATTTTGTGGCCATACGATTTCGCCCTATGTTCCTAAGCAAAATGCTGCTAAGACGAAAGGCATGGAGTAATGGAAGTTATTCTCGCTTCTAATGCTGGTGCCTGTTATGGCGTTCAACGTGCTCTTGATCTTGCTCAAGAGGCTGCCCGCTCTTCGTTGACAGCACAGACACTTGNNGTTGCTGATCGAGTGGAAGATGTAACTGCTCAGACAATTATTATCCGCAGCCATGGTGTTCCGCCTTCGGTTATGAAGAAGGCTTGTGCAACGGGTTGTAAGATCATTGATGCGACGTGCCCGTATGTGATTCGAGCGCAACGAGCTGCTCGAGATCTGGCACAACGTGGATATCACGTGATTGTTGTGGGGGAGCGTAGCCATCCCGAAGTTGAAGGTTTGTGTGCTTTTGCTCGCGAGGGAGGGGCAGACGCGCTTGTTGCGACATCACCTGACGAACTCCCCGATGATTTGGTCGCTCCTATTGGTGTTGTTGTCCAAACAACACAGGTACACAGTAATCTGCAGGCGATCATTGAAGCGATTCGAGATCGTGGCATTGAACCTTGTGTTGAAGATACAATCTGTTCTGCAACAGGATTGAGACAAGAAGCTGCTGCAGAACTATCAAAACACGTTGACGCGATGGTCGTTGTTGGTGGTCATAATTCCGCTAATACCACGCATCTGTTTGAAATATGTTCTGCTATCACTTCACGCGCATATCATATTGAGTCTCTTGATGAACTTCCATCTGATGCATTTATGGGGTGCTCAGTTATTGGTGTGACTGCAGGAGCATCGACACCTGAGCGGCAGATTAGCGCGGTTGTTAAGCGATTACGCCAATATTAGCTTCATAGTCATTGCATGGTAATGCTTGTACAATGTTTGAGGGACACTGTGCTATCTGCGGAGTGAAGGAAGTTGTACGGGATAAGGCGAATCAACCTGATCGAGCGATTTAAGATGCGGAACGAGCTGCTACACAATTGGGATCATATGAATTCCATTATTTCTTGATACTATATAATTGATATGGTGAATGATGTACTGTAACTCATCGAAAGGGACAGAGGTGAGTATATACGTTTATGAAATCAATACTTTATTGTACCTATAATCGATTGGGTAGCTTTCTTATCGGATGCGTTCTAGTTATTATAACGCTGTGCTGTGTTTGCCCTAATGCATATGCGGAGACGTCAGCCGATAAACGCGCTCAAGCTGATGCACTTGTAGCACAAATTAACGATCTTCAAACGCAGCTTAATCAAGCTAATGCAGAATATGATGAATCAGTTGCTAACTATTCTCAGGCCAAAGCATCATGCGACGATGCCCAACAGCGTGAGCATGAAGCAGAACAGCAGGTAAGCGGGAATCAAGATAAATTAGCTTCAACTGCTAAAACGATGTACAAGCTCGGGAGTTCCTCATTTCTTGATGTGGCGCTTGGCTCCGATTCGTTTGATAGCTTTATCAAGTCTTATGATGCAATGGGCGCAATTTCTGATTACAGCGCTCAGCTCGTCCAAGAATCTAAAGATGCCCGCGATACTGCAGAGGCAGCACGTTCTGATTATCAGGAACAATCTGATCGTGCTTCGAGTGAAATGCAACGTGCTGATCAAATCCGTCAGACGATTGAATCAACGCAATCGAGCATGAAACAGCAGGTTTCTCAACTTACTGCCGAGGCTGCTGAACTTCAAGCAGAAGAGGAACTCCAAGCAGAAGCTGCACAACAGTCTGCTGCTGCCGCGCGCGCAAGTTCGTCGTATATTGATGCGTCTCAATGTCAGTTTGTTGATGGCAATGGACGTTTAGCAAATCCTTGTCCTGCGGGTACTCTTTCGAGTGGTTTTGGATATCGAGATTTTGATTCCGCGTTTCATAAAGGTATCGACCTTGCAGCAGCTGAAGGTACACCTTATTATGCGGCTGATAGCGGAACTGTTATTTATGCAACCAATGACGGAAGCTATAACGGTGGAGCAGGTAATTGGATTGTTATAGCACACGGTGATGGATTAGTGACTAAGTATATGCATTCGTCTGCTGTATTTGTTTCAGTAGGTGATACGGTTACGCGAGGTCAGCTTATCGGTGCAGTTGGTAACACAGGGGATTCATATGGAGCGCATTTACATTTTCAAGTTGAACTTAACGGTACAGCAGTAAATCCATTTTTGTATCTTTAAATATTTCAATAGCTGTGTAACTAAGTACTAAATCAGGCATGGTATGCATACGACGTGTTGTTTCTTACATCCCTTTTGGTGTATTCAATGATAAACGAATGACGCTTGATGATATGATGATTGAGGATAGATAGATCTGCTTTGATATTTCTATGCAGGTGCTATCTCGCATTACATCGAATTATGTGGCTGAAATTAGATCTTTGCTTAAAGAGGATTAAAGGATAGTAATCATGACCAAACACGTTATCGCCGTCGTTGGACGCCCGAACGTCGGGAAATCAACGTTTGTGAATAGAATTACCCAGCACGATGATGCGATCGTTGACCCCATACGGGGAGTTACGCGCGATCGATCGTATCATGAGGCGGACTGGAATGGGGAACCATTCATCCTTATTGATACTGGTGGTATCGAGATGGGGGGCGATGATGCCTTCCAAAATTCGATTACCAGTCAAGCGTTTGCTGCGACCGAAGAGGCGGATTTGATCATCTTCCTCGTTGATGGAAAAACTGGTATTAATGCTGATGACGAAGAGGTTGCTCGCATTCTTCGTCGTTCAAAAACTCCTGTCGTGCTGACAGTTAATAAAATTGATAATCCAGCAAAGACTGATGCTCTTTGGGAATTCTACAACCTTGGACTCGGTGATCCTTGGGCTGTTTCTTCATTACATGGTACAGGAACAGGCGATTTACTCGATCATATCGTTACAATGCTTAAAGAACTTCCTGAGGCACCTGCTCAGGAAAACACTGATGGAGCAATTGACATTGCAATTATTGGTCGTCCGAATGCAGGGAAGTCTTCGCTGACAAATGCTCTTTCTGGTCAAGGCCGCTCGATTGTAAGTGACGTTGCTGGAACGACGCGGGATGCGATCGATACGATTGTTCATCATGATGATGCTATATATCGTTTGGTTGATACTGCTGGCTTGCGTCGTAAAAGCCAAATTGATGAATCGATTGAATATTATGGATTTGTCCGTGCTATGAGAGCTATTGATCGTGCATCAGTTGTTCTTCTTGTCATTGATGCGACGCTTGGTTTAACCGATCAGGACCAGCGCGTTGCTGGTTATGCGGTTGAGCGTGGTTGCGCAATGGTAGTTCTTCTGAATAAATGGGATCTTATTAAGGGTCCTGAGCGTAAAGCGGAGATTCGTGATCTTATTAAGGACCGTTTAACGTTTGTTGGGTATGCTCCAGTTCTTGCTATTTCTGCGTTGACAGGCAAAAACGTTGTTCGGATTTGGGGATCGGTTGATCAAGCGTACGCACATTATTCAAAGACTATATCAACGAGTCGTTTAAATGCTTGGCTTGCAGAGGTGCGTGACTTTGGTCATACCATTAGCAAAGGCAAGAAGATACTTCGTATGAAATATATGACGCAAACATCGACATGTCCACCGCGATTTACTGTTTTTGCGAACCATCCTGAAATCGTTGATGATTCATTTGAACGTTTCCTAGAAAATAGACTTCGTGGTTCGTTTGATTTAACTGGTACGCCAATAAGCTTCTCGTTTAAGCGAAAGGATTAGCTCCTGTGATAGATCCGTTAATGCTCCTTATTGTTCTAGTGTGTTCATTTCTTCTTGGATCAATTCCATCAGGCGTTATTATTGGCAAACTTGTTTTTCATACCGATATTCGTAGACATGGATCAGGAAATATTGGTACAACGAATGCAATGCGTACCATTGGTAAAGGTGGCGGTGCTCTTGTCTTCCTATGTGATTTTGGAAAAGGCCTCTTGTCGGGTGGCATTGCCTATGCAGTGACTTTGTATGGTACATCTGCAACGGGAATGTTTACTGCAGCAGATTGCCTATCCGTTGCTCTTTTTGGATGTGCTTATGGGCACATCTTTTCACCTTGGCTTGGATTCCACGGTGGAAAGGGAATTGCTGTTTCGGTTGGATGCCTCTTCTTTACTTATGGCCCTTTAGGCGCGTGCATTGAGCTTGGGCTTTTTGCATTGCTTGTAGTTATTACACGTTATGTGTCCATTGGATCGATGGCCGCTGCACTGCTTTGCCCCTTGCTTGGTCTTTTTTACTTCTGGGGTGATTGGCTTGCAGTTGTGTGCTGTACGGTTCTTGGTTTAACAGTATTCTGGGCGCATCGTGCTAACATTGCGCGATTACGTGCAGGGAATGAAAATAAGATAGGCGCTCATCGGGAGCGTGACGATGCATGAAGATCGCGATTATTGGTGCGGGCTCATGGGGAACAGCGCTTGCTCAACTTCTTGGAACTTCGGGTTATAACGTCAATATATGGGCGCGACGACCAGAAGTTGTTGCAAACATTAATTCTAAGCATATCAATCCTCGATATTTAAGTGATATTGAGTTATCGCATAATATTGTTGCTTCACTTTCGTATGAAGATTGTCTCTTTAATGCGGGCGCTGTTGCTGTTGTCACACCATCGAACCTTATGAGGGGAGTTGGACGTGCGCTCTATGATCACGTTGATTCAGAGCTTCCTATTATCATTTGCAGCAAAGGTGTCGAAGCTGAAAGTGGGATGCTTGCAACTCAGGTATTTGCTTCCGAACTTGGTAACGAGCAACGTCTTGCTGTGCTATCCGGTCCTAATCATGCAGAAGAAATTATCAAAGGATTACCGGCTGCAACGGTGATTGCTTCTTCGTCATCGACTACGGCCGCTTTTTTTCAAAAGATCTTTGCAACAGAGCATTTTCGAACTTATGTGAGTGATGATGTGCGTGGTGTTGAAATATGTGCAGCGTTTAAAAATGTTATTGCGATAGCTGTTGGCATTGCAAGTGGACTCGGCTTAGGAGATAACACATCTGCATTGCTCATGACACGTGGACTTGCTGAGATGAGCCGTTTAACCGTAGCAATGGGTGGTAAGGCCTTAACATGTATGGGTCTTGCTGGTGCAGGTGATCTGATTGCAACATGCACGTCAGAACATTCGCGTAATCGACGTTTTGGCGAAATGGTAGCTCAAGGTAAAACATTGGATGATTTTACGAAACAGACGCATATGGTAGTCGAGGGCGCTCTAGCCTGTAAGACGCTTGCTCCACTTGCTGCTGCATATGATGTTGAGCTTCCTATAACTGATGTAATTCGTGGCATTTTGTGGGAAGGAGCCGATGTTCATGTTTCAGCGGATCTTTTGCTGAAGCGTCCTTTAAAAGAAGAGTTTTACGGTCTTGAATAGAGACGTATGAAGGAGAACTTTATGGCTACAGAGGCATATTACAGTTATGCGACACCAGCTGGTCATATAACAATTGGTGCAACCAATAATGTACTTACACATTGCGCATTTGGTCAGGTCGTATTTCCTGGGGAGCATACGCCTTCTGCACTTATGAATAAAGCATCTACCGAGATGCAAGAGTATCTTGCAGGAAAGCGTACTTCATTTGATATTCCGCTTGATCCTTCGGGTACTGAGTTTCAATGTACTGTATGGGCTGAGCTGTGCCGTATCCCCTATGGTCAAACGCGATCATATGCTGAAGTTGCCTGTCTAATTGGTCATCCACGTTCTGCACGGGCGGTTGGTATAGCGTGCAATCGCAATCCGCTGCCTCTATTTATTCCATGTCATCGTGTTATTGCATCTGATGGTAGTCTTGGTGGTTATGCATATGGTTTGCGTACCAAGGAGTTCCTTCTAAATCTTGAGCATGAGCATTGTTGAGTGCTTTTCATGCGTTACAATCTCAATGAGAAGAGAAAGGTTGTAGCGTGTTTGATTCAATAAGGATTTCCCCTTCCATCCTTTCGGCAGATTTCATGAACCTCGAAGACGATGTTCATGAAATTGAGAAGGCGGGTGCTGACTGGGTACATGTCGATGTTATGGATGGACATTTCGTCCCGAATTTGACGATGGGTGTCCCTTTCGTTAAACAACTAAAGACGGTGACATCTTTGCCGCTAGATGTGCATTTGATGATTGATAATCCTTTGCATGAGCTTCCGTGGTTTATCGACTGTCTTCCATCTCTTATTACGGTGCATCTCGAAACGCTTGACGATACCGAATGTCATACTGTGGTTGAAATGCTGCACGAGAAGGGGATTAAAGCAGGTATTGCACTTAAACCTGATACATCTCTCGATCGTCTTGACCCGACGCTTGGTATATGGGACATGGTGCTGATTATGAGTGTTTATCCAGGATTTTCAGGACAATCATATATATCACGGAGTACCGAGCGCGTTGCGGATCTTTCAAAACGCTGCCGCATCCGTGGGCTCCATCCTCTTATTCAAGTTGATGGGGGAATATCTGGCCAGACTGCTGGTCTTGTATGTGCAGGTGGGGCCGATACGCTTGTTGCCGGAAGCGCAATATTCGGTGCATCTGATCGTGCGCATGCGATTGATTCTATTCGTGCTGCAGGTACTGTAGCGCAGAAGGGTGGTTCCCTTGTCTGACAAGATATATATGGATTGGGCGGCGACTGCACCGTTATGCAAAGAAGCTGCTATTGCCATGGAACCGTTTGTCCAAGGCGGTAAAGATAACATTATCTATGGTGGAAACGCAAATTCCCTTCATAGCATTGGTAGAGATGCTTTTAGCGCAATGGAACATGCGCGTGAGACCATAGCTCGAGGCATTGGTGCGCGTCCTGATGAACTCATTTTTACGAGTGGTGCTACCGAAGCAGATAATCAAGCTTTGCTTGGGTTAACGCGAGCAGCGATTCGCGCACATACTGGGCGTGGCGAACATGATTTTAAAGCACATATTATTACATCTTCAATCGAACATGATGCGGTTATTAATACGGCAAAGTTGTTAGAGGATTTTGGCTGTGAAGTTACCTTTATTGGGCCAGATTCTCATGGCTTTATCGACCCGCAGCGTATCGCGCAAGCGATGCGTCCATCTACGGTACTTGTATCGGTCATGCTTGCAAATAATGAGCTTGGATCAATCCAGCCGATTCATGAGATTGCCCAGATAGCCCATCAAGGTGGAGCACTTTGTCACACCGATGCTGTGCAGGCACTTGGCAAGATGATCGTTGATGTTAACGAGCTCGATGTTGACGCAATGAGTCTTTCGGCTCATAAGATTTGCGGTCCTAAGGGTGTTGGTGCGCTCTATGTTCGTCATAGTGATACCTGTGATCCTTTGATCCGTGGCGGCGGTCAAGAATCTGGTGCGCGTAGTGGTACTCAGAACGTATGCGGTATGGTTGGATTTGCTGCAGCTTTTGAGGCTCTTTGTGGTGATCGCGATCGGTTACTTAAAGAAGCGCAGCGTCAGCGAGCGCTTCGCGATCAGCTGTATGAACGTCTTTGCTCCTATGACTGTGTTCATATGAACGTGCCATGTGCTCCTGGTTCCGAGAACTATCTTCCGAATATTGTCGATGTGCATGTTGATGGATTCGAAAGTGAGACGATGATTTTGCGCATGGACTTTTCTGGAGTAGCAATCTCTGGTGGGTCTGCGTGCGCCTCTCATTCGCTTGATCCAAGTCGTATTTTGCTTGCGATTGGTATGCAGCGTGATGCAGCGTTATGCAGCCTGCGTTTTTCAATCGGACGATATACTAATCAAGAGGATATCGATGCATGTATGAAGGCATTTGATACAGCACTTCATTGGGATAAGCGGAAGGAAGTTCTTGCTCGATGACTGAGCTTATAACTACGCATACACATACTAATTTTTGTGGGCACGCAACTGGATCTATCCACGATATGGTTAATGCTGCACAGGCAGCCGGAATAACGACTATGGCAATTACGGAGCATTATCCGCTAACCCCACATTTTGATCCGCATGATTATATTTCGATGCACAAAGATCGTGTTAACGAATATATTCAAACGATCGATAATGAGCGTCGTGCTCATTCATCTATGGATATTCTTACCGGATGCGAACTCGACTGGCTTGGTGATAGTGAAGATCGGACGATTTCCAACGAAGATCTTAAGCCGTTTGATGTCATTCTCGGGTCAGTCCATTTTGTGGATCAATGGGCTTTTGATGATCCTGAACAACGGCATCATTGGGATGATGTGGGCGTAGATGAAATCTGGAAACGCTACTTTGAAATCTGGTGCGAAGCTGCATCTTCTGATAGGCCATTTACCATCATGTCACACCCAGATTTGGTGAAGAAGTTTGGATATCGTCCTACGTATGATCCTCAGCCACTTTATGATCAAGCAGCAGAGGCGGCAATGGCGGGTCATCGTCTGATTGAGCTCAATACATCTGGTGCATATTATGCATGTAAAGAAGTATTTCCAGCACCGAATTTGCTTAAGGCATTCTGTCACGCGGGTGTTCCTGCTACTGTTGGAACAGATGCTCACCAAGTTGAGACCGTTGCTCGTGATATAAAGTCTGCTTATAAAGATTTATATGAAGCAGGATATCGTGAGCTAACGGTACCGACTCATTCCGGTGATTTTAGGAAGATTCCGCTTGACGATTAGCATTTTCTTAATTCATAGTAGGTAATCACTATAATGCAAGGGGTGATTTGAATGGGGAAAAAGAAGCATTCGAAAAAGAAGGTCGTTACATCTTTATGTGATGGCAAGGATCTTGCTTCCTTGCAGTCTGATGTTCTTCGAAGTCCTCAGTGCTTGCA